>CAMLHI010000284.1 GCA_946479705.1 uncultured Oxalobacteraceae bacterium | reverse complement strand
CACTGTTGTATGGCTGCCATGCACCGCGGCGGGGCGTGCGCCCGGGCTGCGGGGGGCGCTATCGTTGTCGATTCGTCATTCTTGTGGTTTCAGCGAATCGATGCCCGCCACGCAAGACCTGCCACAGCGCTTGGCCCACGCGCTGTTCGACGGCCCCGGCGCCTTTCGCGCCGCGCCGCGCTGCGCTGCGCGTCCGTGACTGGGACGGCGGCGCGCTGGGCGACCCGGCCGGCTGGCCGAAGGTGCAGCATGCCGGCCAATCCTGGCCGCGCCCGTCCCCAATTGTATCGAGTGGGGCGAACAACTCGGTTTCCTCTGCCACGCCGCCTACGCCCGGCTGATGGCCGAGCGCCATCCGCGCGCTGGGCAGCCCCGCCGCCGCCCTGTGGCCGCCCGTGTGGGCCACGCCGCGCCTGTGGAGCGACGCCGAAGTGGCGCTGATCGACGACGTGGCCGCGCGCATGTGGCAGGCCGTGGCGCGGGCGCGCGCCAAAGCCGGGCTGCTCCAGGCAAACCGCCGCAAGGACCAGTTCTATGCTCCTGCGGCATCGAGATTAGCCCAGGTTTCAGGCCCGACAATACCGTTCGGCAAAATGCCCGATTGCGCCTGGAAAGCGCGCACCGCAGCCTCGGTTCTCCGTCCAAAATAACCATCCACAGTCAAGCCCAGTTTACTCTGTACGTCCTTTACTAGCGGATCGACCATGTCGCGCGACAAGGTCAGCCGTCCCTTGGCGCCGGGCGCGGTGGCGAGCTCCGCGCCAGGAATCGGCTCGATGCCCGCTGCGGTACCGCCCATCACGGCGTTCACCGACCAACGGAAGGCGTGCATGTCGAACGTCGGATCTGGCTTGTACCTTGGGGGAGAAGCTTGCCACGCGTACTCCTTGTGGCCCGCACAGCAGTTTGCCGGAAGGCCGAGGTGCATCAGGATGGCAGCAACGCCGTGGCGGTAGGCGATCATTTGCGGCTCAGGCCAAGGATTATTCGCCTGACCGGTATGTTCCGCTTCGATACCGATGAAATTCCTGTTGCCAGTAGCGATACCATTCCATCTGCCGCTACCGGCGTGATTGCATCTGCCGGCAGCAATCACATAGTAGGTCCCGTCCCTGCCCAGGCCAAGCTGCGACAAGGGCCCAGGCAGGTCAGATGCGGGGGTGCGCCCCTTGCGTCCATTGATGAGCGTGGCCAGGCTCGGCATGTTGCCACCTGCCCCACCCGCGGTATGGTGACAGATCACGCCACGGATAGGGCCGACGTCTCCCCGTCCGCGACGCTCCCAGTCATTGACCACGGCAACCCTCAAGCCGGCCGCCTTCAACACGCCAGGCAGCCAGAGCAGCGAGTAAATCATCTGCGTATCCCCCCTGCCGCAGCGGGCAGCTCCTCGTCCGGTGTGGCGTCCTTAACTTCGGCGTCACAGCCATCAACACACAGATCGGGATCTTGCGTATCCAGAGCATCGGCCTTGGTCGTTTGCGCACTACCTGCTGGCGCAGTCATTGGTGGAGATTGCGCATTTTGCGCCGCCAGTGCTTGCTCGGGTGCCGCCTCTAGTGGCGCGCCGCCTTCAGTCATGTTCTTCCCGGCAGCGAAGAAGACGCCGCTCAGGCCGAGCAGCGCCAACCAGGTGGGGTCGAAGGTCGGATACGTCAACTGATTGATGACCTGGTAGACGCCAATAAACAAGAGTAAGAGATTGACGACAACTGCTTGATACCGGTACACCTTCTGCTTCTCATCAAAGCCCGTCGTAATATCGTGCCAGAAGCCCTGCGAAGCGGTGAAGTATCGGTTTTTTTCCGCCTGCTTATCCACATACAGCGATGCGGCCGTTACCGCCGTACTGAGGGACAGAATAGTGATAATGGAGCTTTCCAGTCCGGGAAGGTCGCCGTACACGACCCATAGGAATACGCCGACACCGACCGCAAACAACAGCCACAGCCCGAACTGCAGGCGCCCAAGGCTGTATGAGGCTCGCGGGCCATCCCCCGGCGGGGGCGAGCGGACCAGGTGCGGCACTGCAAGCGGCTCCATATCCGGTTGCGCCGCAGTACCGTCGAGCGCCTGGGCTGTCGGCGCGGACGCGTCACGGAAGACATCGGTCGTGCGTATCACATAAACCCACGCCACGATAAACGCCAAAATCAGAATCGACGCAAGCGCGATACGCCAGATGTCGCTGATCTGAATGGTATTCCCCCGAAAGGCGCTGCCCAGCGGATAGCTGTGCGGCTCCCCGCTCCAACCAAGTCCAGCCCTGAGCGATGTGCCATTGTAGAGCCCTTCTTCACGGAATATCGCGGCCCACAAGTTGTTGCTGAGCTTACCGGGCGCGATGTAATAGCGATAGTGTCGCTGGTTGTCGGAATCCTCGGTCGCAACCAGTTTGGCATTGTCGCCTAACGGCACGCCGTTGACGAACAGTTCCAACGGTTTCAGTGCTGGCTGACTTAAGGCGACCCTGTCGGTCAGCGCGACCGATACAACGAGATCTCCAGTGCCAACTAATTTTTGATTCAGGGGCGGGGCCGCAGGATCGCAGTCGCCAAACACAGCGCGCCCCGTCGCCGAGGTCCGATTTGCCGTACCTGACCTTGGTTCAGCCGCCGTGCCCGCCTTGGCTTCAACAGAATCCCAAACGAAGTTGGACATCGCCCGAACGACGTGGGGCATCGGTTCATGATCCAATACCTTGACGCAAACGATGGCGATGCGCTCCGCTGGCGTTGCCGGTGCAGCCTGCGCCAACTTTGCATCTGCCGCACCCAGTTGCGCAACGGCAGCGAGCGGGGGGGCATTTTGCGGGGCTGCCGAAAGTGGCATCATGCCAGCGAGATTGATGAGCACCAGCCAGCACGCGGCCTTCTTCAATGAGTTAGTCATACGTTAGCTCTCCATTCTGTACGGACTGAACAGGATGCATGCGCACCCGCTCCTCGAATGTCGTGAAAGGATTCGTCGATGGCCTGCCGAACCGATGCAAACCAAGTAGCTATGGGGTCTGCTCGCTCGTTTAGAACACCGCAAAGGAGCATTGGTTCAATCGGTCCGGCCAACGCCTGTCGTCAGCGCGGGCGGGATGAAGGCGCTCTTATCACCTTGCTGCGTAGCGCCACGCAAACCCGGCGGATATGCCTTGCGGGCTTGGCCCCCTACCCGCGCCCGGTATCGCCAGCGTACATGTGGCCAACGGTCTGCCGGCGCGCTCAGTATCGTCGGCCTGCCGGCCGCTTCCGGCCAGATTCCCGGCCGCGATCGCAGCGGCAAAACCATGCTGGCCTCGCTCCTTCCCGGACTGCGCCGGCGATGTCGGACCATGAGACGCTTGAGTCGGCAGCCGTGCGTTCGCTCGGCTGCGCCTTCCGCATGGACGATGGAATATCGTTGAGTCCGCGTCGTTACGGCGGTACCATGCCGCGCACGATTGGCTGCGCTCAATAGCCCGCTGCACACCCGGAGCAGTATCGGCGCTTTGCTTTCCTGGGCGGGCGACGCATGAGTCTAGCGATATTGAGAAGCCGCGCGCTGAGCGGCATGGATGCCTTGAGCGTCAGTGTCGAGGTGCACCTGGCCAATGGTCTGCCGGCCCTGAATATCGTCGGCTTGCCGGACGCGGAAGTGCGCGAATCCAAGGACCGCGTGCGCGCCGCGCTGCAGAACGCCGGCTTCACGATTCCGCCGCGCCGCATCACCGTCAACCTCGCGCCAGCCGACGTGCCCAAGGAATCGGGGCGCTTCGACCTGCCGATCGCGCTGGGCATCCTGGCCGCATCGGGCCAGATACCCGCGCGCGACCTGGACAAGTACGAGTACGCCGGCGAGCTCTCGCTATCGGGCGAACTGCGTCCGGTGCAGGGCGCCCTGGCGATGACCTTTGCCATGCAGCGCAGCGGCGCCGGCGCGCCGCGCGGCTTCATCCTGCCGATGGCCAATGCGGACGAGGCGGCGCTAGTCAGCAAGGCCGCGATCTACCCGGCACAGACGCTGCTGCAAGTGTGCGCGCACTTCAGCGCCTTCGACCAGGCCTGCCGCTTGCGCCGGCATGTGGCACGGCCGGCCGCACAGGCGCCCGCGTACGCGGACTTCGCCGACGTCAAAGGCCAGCTGGGCGCCAAACGCGCACTGGAAGTGGCCGCGGCCGGCATGCACAGCGTGCTGATGATCGGCACACCCGGCGCCGGCAAGACCATGCTGGCCTCGCGCTTTCCCGGCCTGCT
>CAMLHI010000283.1 GCA_946479705.1 uncultured Oxalobacteraceae bacterium | reverse complement strand
GTCGACCATCTTGTGCAGCCGCCCCATCAGCTCGTTGAGCGCGGCCACCACCGGGCGCAGTTCGACCGGCGCCTGCGGCGTGTCGAGCGGCGACAGGTCGTCTTCCTGGCGCGCGTCGAGCTGGCCGCGCAGGCTTTCCAGCGGCCGCAGGGCGCGCGTGACCACATGCATGGTCACCGCCGCCACCAGCGTCAACAACAGGCTCTGGCGCAGCATGGTGCCCCACAGAATGTCGCGCGCCGCGCCGCGCCGGTATTCGAGCGGCTCGGCGATCTGGATCACCACGTCGTCCTGCGCCAGGCGCGAGCGCGAGGGCTGGGCCACGGCGACAATGCGCACCGGCGCGCTGCCATACACGCCCTCGTACACGTGCAGCAGGGTCGGCACCCAGGGCCACTTGCCCGCCTTGCCGGGGAAAGCCGCCAGGTCGCGGTCGCCGGCCAGGTAATTGCCCTTGCGGTCGCTGATCCGGTAGATCATGCGGGTCGAAAAGCCCGATTCGTACACTTCCAGGGTGGCGAACGAGACCCCGGTGCGCAGCTGGCCGTTCTCGACCAGGATCTGGTCCCCGACCGAATAGGCGGTGGTGACGAGCATGCGGTCGTAGGCCGCATTGGCCGACTCCAGCGCGCGGCTGTACAGGTTGACCGCGTCGATGACGATGAACAGGGCGATCGGGCCGATGATGCCGGCCAGCAGATAGCCGCGCAGCGAGCGCACATGGGCCGCCGGCCTCATGCCGTGCGGGCCGCCTGGCGCAGCAGGTAGCCCAGCCCGCGCAGAGTCATGATTTCGGTCTGGGTCACCACCAGCTTCTTGCGCAAGCGGTGAATCACCACTTCGATGGCTTCGACCTGCACATTGGCGTCGTCGGGAAATACCAGCTGCAGCAAGCGCTCGCGGTTCACGGCGTGGCCGGGCCGGGCGATCAGGGCCTTGAGCAAGGCTTGCTCGCGCGGGGTAAATTCCAGCGGCGCCTCGCCATGGTAGAAGGCGCCGGAGCTGCGCTCGAAACGCAGCTGGCCGCATTTCTGCTGCACTTCCTCGGTACCGCCCTTGCGCCGCAACAGCGCGTGGATGCGCGCTTCCAGCTCTTCCAGGTCGAAAGGCTTGGCCAGGTAATCGTCGGCGCCGGCATGCAGGCCGGCCACCCGGTCGCCCACGGCGCCGCGCGCGGTCAGTACGATGATCGGCGTGCCGATGCCTTGCGAGCGGGTGCGCTGCAGGATGTGCAAGCCGTCCAGCCCGGGAATGTTCAGGTCGAGAATGACCAGGTCGCTGACCTCGTCGCGGATCTGGCGCAGCGCCTGGGTGCCGTCGGCACAGGTGCTGACCTGGAAGCCGCGCTTTTCCAGCGCGCGCGAGAGCGCCTTGGACATGTCGGCGTCATCTTCAACAAGCAAAATCTTCATCGGTGGGCTCAGCTCAGGTTCAACTCGGGGTCAATTCATCGAAATACGTCAGGCATGCATTTATACCGTCGAATTTCCTTGCGTACCAGCACTATGTACGCCTGGCGACAAGTTACACCGAGCCCCGTCCGCGCCCCCCCAAGCGACCCGAAACTGAAAGCAAGTTGAAAGGTGGCTGAAAGCTGGGCGAAAGTTTCGGGGCGTTTTTGACTGTTTTTGCGGCGTTGCAATATCGCCAACTGGAAAACTTCCCCCTAGACTGCGGCCAGGTCGAGTGCAAAGCCAGATACGGCAAGCAACCCGACAAGCCCGCCGGACTCCCCCTCGTCCGGCTCCACCACAGTGTAGAGGGCGCTGAAAGCGCACCCAACAGGAGATAAACATGAAAAAAACAATGATCAAGGCAAGCACCGCAGTGGCCGTTTCGCTGGCCTGCATGACGCTAGCCCAAGCCCAGACCAAACTGAGCACCACCCTGTACGGCACCGCCGACGCGCAGTTCGAATACATCGACGCCACCGGCGCGGCCAACCCGACCCAGGACAAGCCGGGCCGCACCCGCGTCAGCAACGTCAGCTCCGAGCTGGGCGTGAAAGCTTCCCTGCCGCTGGGCGAGGGCATGACCGGCGTGGCCCAGTACACCACCGGCATTTCTGTCGACAGCGGCAACGGCAGCACCAGCGCCGGCATGTTCGGCAGCGCCAAGGATGTCTTCGTCGGCATCAAGTTCGACAATATCGGTACCGTCAAACTGGGCCGCATGACCGCCGCCGCGCGCTGGAACAGCGGCACCGCCGACTTCTCGCCGATGGGCGCCGGCCTGCAGGATATCCAGGGCATGCTCTCGGGCGCCAGCGGCCAGTCGGCCACCGGCCCGCAGTTCAACACCCGCTTCGACAACACCCTGGCGTTCGAATCGGCCAGCTTCGCCGGCCTGTCGGCGCGCGTCTACTTCAGCGCCAACGAAGGCCGCAGCGCCGCCGGCGCCGCCAACAGCCCGCACCTGAACGACGCCAGCGCCAGCCTGGGCCTGCAATACGTCAACGGCCCGTTCGACCTGCGCGCTTCGCTTGAGCAGCGCAACGACAAGGGCACCCTGAACGCCTCGACCGATCACAACACCCGCGACCGCGACTTCCGCTTCGGCATGCGTTACGCGCTGACCAAGGACACCACCCTGGCCCTCGGCTACGACCGCATGCGCCTGACCGACGACAACGCCAGCGGCACCGCCAAGAGCCGCCTGAGCAAGCACGGCGTGGTACTGTCGGCCAAGCATGTCGCCGGCAAGCACGTGGTCTACGGCGGCGTCGGCGTGGGCAGCGACGTCAGCTGCGCGTACGGCAACAACACCCTGTGCAGCGGCGTGGACACCGGCGCGAAAAATGCCGTGATCGCCTACCAGTACCTGTTCGACCCGCAGATGATGTTCGAGACCTTCGCCACCATCGTCAAGAACGAAGCGCGCGGCAAGTACGACTTCGATTCGGGCGGCATCGGCCCTGCCGCCGGCGCCAGGTCGCGCGCCATCGGCGCCGGCCTGCGCTACGCATTCTGATTCATATACGAACTTAATAATTACGGAGGCAATATGAAACGACCTATCCGACTCGCGTTCGGCGCTCCCCTGCTGGCCCTGGCCGCTGGCGCGGCCCAGGCCGACGAAGGCTCGCTCAACGTGATCTGCGGCGTGCAGACCGAATGGTGCAGCCTGGCGCAAACGACTTTCTCGCGCAGCACCGGCATCCAGGTCAACATGGTGCAGAAAGGCGCCGGCGAAGCCCTGGCCCAGATCGCCGCCGAAGCGGCCAATCCGAAGACCGACGTGTGGTTCGGCGGTTCGGGCGACCCGCACCTGCAGGCGGCCGAAAAGGACCTGACCCTGGCCTACCAGTCGCCCAACATCAACCTGCTGCGCGACTGGGCCGTGACCCAGGCCCGCCAGGCCAAGTACAAGACCGTCGGCCTGTATTCCGGTCCGCTGGGCTTTGCCTACAACACCGAACTGCTGGCCAAGAAGAAGCTGCCGGCCCCGGCCTGCTGGTCCGACCTGGTCAAGCCGATGTACAAGGGCGAAGTGCAGATGGCCAACCCGAACTCCTCGGGCACCGCCTATATCGCCATCGCCACCCTGGTGCAGCTGAACGGCGAAGACAAGGCCTTCGAGTACCTGAAGGCCCTGCACAAGAACGTCAGCCAGTACCCGCGCTCCGGCGCTGGCCCGCTGAAAAACGTCTCGCACGGCGAGAACAGCCTGGCCATCAGCTGGATCCACGATGTGCCCGGCGAAGTGATGCAGGGCTTCCCGGTCAAGAGCGCGGCACCGTGCGAAGGCACCGGCTACGAGATCGGTTCGATGTCGATCGTCAAGGGCGCGCGCAACCTGACCAATGCCAAGAAGTTCTACGACTGGGCCCTGACCGCCGCCGCCCAGCAACTGGGCGCCGCCGCCAAGCAGTTCCAGATGCCGTCGAACAAGGACGCCAAAGTCGATCCGCGCGTCCCTGACGTCAAGAAGATCAAGATGATCAACTACGACTTCGAGAAATACGGCAAGGCCGCCGAGCGCAAGCGCCTGCTCGAACGCTGGGAACGCGAAGTCAACGGCGCCAGCAACTGATCCGCGAGGGCCGGCGGCCGCAAGGCCGCCGCGCCTGTTGGCAATGACCCAGGCTCCGGCCTGCGCAACGGAAGACTAGCATGAAACAAAAGACTCTCTATGCCGACGCGGCGTCAGGCTGGGCTTTGCTCGCCATCGTCGCCGCCCTATTCCTGCCGTGGTACGGCGTGCAGGACGATTTCAGCTGGACGCGCGACTA
>CAMLHI010000282.1 GCA_946479705.1 uncultured Oxalobacteraceae bacterium | reverse complement strand
AGCACCACGCCCTTGGGTTTGCCGGTGCTGCCGGAGGTGTACAGGATGGCGGCGACATCGCCGTCGATGCGGCGGTGCAGGCGCGGCGCGGCGCCGCCGGCGAGCGCTTCATCCCATCCCAGCACTTGCCAGGCACGCTGCACCGGCGCGGCGCCCGGGCCCGAGACGATCACCGTGTCCAGGCTGGCGCATGGGCCCATCAAGGGGGCCAGCTGGCGCAGGCGCTCGCCGCAAGTGACCAGGACGCGCACCTGGCAGTCGTCGACGATGTGGCAGAGCTGCTCGGCCTTGAGCAGCGGATTGACCGGCACGAACACCAGCCCGGCGGCGGCGGCGCCGAACAGCGCGCAGACGGTATCGATGCGTTTATCGAGGTAGACCGCCACCCGTTCGCCGGGCGCCAGGCCGAGCGCGCCGAAGGCGGCGGCGGCGGCGCGCACGCGCGCGGCCAGCGCCGCGTAGTCGAGTTGCACGCGCTCGTGCACCAGCGCCGGCGCGTGGGGCGTGCGCCGCGCCGTATCGAAGATCAGATCGTGGACCAAATCACCCATGACAAGCTCGCGCGCCGGGCGGCGCGGGCGCTCGCGAGCGGAATGGGAACGGGTGCATCAGGCCGGGCGCGGCGCGGGCGCGCCGGCGGCACGTTCGAACAGCGCGCGGAAGAAGGCGGTGCGGCGCTCGGTCAGCTGGCCCAGCACGAAGATGGCCAGCACCATCAGCGCATAGAAGGGCAGCGGCGTGGCGATCCCCATGGCGTCGCGCAGCAGGATCGTCAGCGGAGCATGGAACACATAGGTGGAAAACGTGAAGCTGGCCAGGTAGCGCACCGCGGCGGCGGCGCGTTCGTGCACGCGGACCTGGCGGCACAGGGCGGCCATGGCGGCGAAGTTGGCGGCCACCACCACGCCCATCGCGAGGTCGTAGATAAACTGGGTGGAATAATGCAGACGCCAGGCCGGCGGGAATACGCGATACAGTTCGGCGCGAATCTGGCCGGAGACGTCGTGCGCGGTCGTCACGACCATCAAGGCGACGCTGGCGACGACGATCAGCCAGGCCAGCAGCAGCGGCAGGCGCGGCATGCGGCGGTACAGCCACACGCCGAACAGCCACACCGGCATCAGCAGCAGGATGCGCGGTCCGGCCACCAGGCAGGCAAGGGCCACCAGCAAGCCGCGCCGCCTGGGCGGGGCGTACAGCCACAGGCCGAAAATGATGTAGTACCAAACCTCGTAGTTCAGCGACCACATGGGGGCGTCGTAGACCGGCCCGAGGTTGACGTGGGCCGACTGGGCCAGGAACAGCAGATTGGCCACCAGCGGCAAGTACACCACCTTGAGTGCGGCGCCCTCGGGCGGCACCACCACGGCCATCCCCACCCCCAGCAGCAGGGCCGCATAGGCCACCGGCAGGATGCGCGCGCAGCGGTGGCGCAGATACAGGCGCCAGTCCATGCCGGGGCGGTCGGTCGCGTGGGCGATCACGAAGCCGGACAGCACGAAGAAGATCACCACCGCTTCGTGGCCGGGCCATTTGATCGGGCTGGCGGGATAGAAAATGGACGCGGTGTGGTACAGCAGCACCGCTACCGCCGCCAGGAAACGCGCCGCGTCCAGGTACAGCGACAGGCCGGGTGAGATTTTCGATTCCATGTGCAAGTCCGTGGCCAGCCGACCATTTCCACAAAGCCCCAATATTAGCATGGGAGCTTAGCGTATAGTTATTAGAGGCAACGATGCCGGTGCGCCATACCGGGCCGCCGGGGCGCCAGGCCCGCTCGACCAATGTTCATCCTGCGTCTATACTGGGCCAATGCCCATCGTGAACCCGCCGCGCCCGCTTCCTTCACCGTTTTCCCATCGCGTACCGCTCGCGCCAGTGCTGTCGGCACAGGCGCTGCGCCGCGCGGGCGGTCCGGCCCTGCCCTCGCTGCTGGACGCCCCGGCGCGGCGCGCGGTCAGCAGCGGCAGGGTGGCCATCGCCATGGCCCTGCGCGCCATGGCGGTCGGGCCCGGGGACGAGGTACTGGTGCCGGCCCTGCACAGCCGCTCGATGATTCCGCCCATCCTGTGGCGCGGTGCCCGGCCGGTGTTTTTCAGGCTGAACGGCGACACCAGCATCGACCTGAACGACCTCGAACGGAAAATCGGTCCGCGCACGCGCGCCGTCATGGCCACGCACTACTTCGGTTTTCAGCAAGACTTGCGCGCCCTGCGCGCGCTGTGCGACCGGCGCGGCCTGCAGCTGCTGGAAGACTGCGCGCATTGCCTGCTGGGCGAGCGCGACGGCACGCCGGTGGGCACCAGCGGCGACTACGCCATCGGCAGCACCATGAAATTCGTGCCCAGCTATGAAGGCGGCTGCCTGGTGTCGTGGCGCCATTCGCTCGATACGGTGCGCCTGCGCGGAGCTGGCTTCGGCTTCGAAGCCAAGGCCCTGCTGGCCGCGCTGGAAAACAGCTTCGCCTGCGCGCGCCTGCCCGGGCTGGAAAAGCTGCTGCGCCTTCCGCTGGCGCTCAAGGACCGCCTGTGGCGCGCCCTGCGCCGGGGCGCCGCGGTGGCGCTGACGCCGGCCTCGTCCGACAGCAGCTACGACTTCGATCCGCGCTGGGTCGACCGGCGTTCGGCCCTGTTTTCGCGCCTGCTCACCCGCCTGGTGCCGCGCACCCGGATCGCCGCGCGCCGGCGCGCGCACTACGCGGCCTATGCCACGGCGCTTGCCGGCCTGCCCGGCTGCCATCCGCTGTACGCCGAGTTGCCGGCCGGCGCCTGCCCTTGGCTGTTCGCGCTGGTGGTGGAGGACGCCGACGGGCTGGCGGCACGCTTGAGCGCGGCCGGCGTGCCGCTCACACGCTTCGGCAACCCGCCCTGGCCCGGCGTGACCGCGGACACCTGCGCCAACAGCGCCATGCTGGCGCGCCAGGTGCTGGGCTTTCCCTGCCATCAGGAGCTGCGCGAGGACGAAGCGGCCTGGATCGTGGCGCGCGTGCGCGCGGAGTTGACCGCATGAGCTGGCAAGTCGTCCCGGCGGCCCAGTTCGACGCGCCGCGCTGGCAGGCGCTGCACACGGCCAGCCACGCCTCGCCGCTGCTGCACGGCGATTTTGTCACGGCGCTGCTGGCCGCCTTTGCGCGGCCGGACTGCGTGTTCGCCAGTTGCGACGATGCCATGGCGCTGCTGGTGCCGCACGGGCGCGGCAGCTGGAGCACGTTTCAGCCAGCCCAGGCGCCGCTCGGCCTGTGGTTGCAGCGGCCGGGCACCGACAGCGCGGCGCTGCTGGCCGGTCTGCTGCGCGTGCTGCCGGGCGCGCCGCTGCTGCTCGGCCTGACCCAGTGCGATCCATGGCTGATGCCGCGTCCGGCCGCCGGCGCGGCGCTGCACAGCCTGGACTATGTCGACACCGCCCACATCGAGATCGAGCGCTCCTTCGACGACTATTGGCAGGGGCGCGGCAAGAACCTGCGCGCCAACCTGAAGAAGCAGCGCGCGCGGCTCGACAAGGACGGCATCCGGCCGACCCTGCGGGTATCGGGCGAGGCCGCCGACGTCGCCGAGGCGGTGGCCGCCTACGGCCGGCTGGAACGCGCCGGCTGGAAGGCCGGCAGCGGCACCGCGGTCAGCGCCGACAACGCCCAGGGGGTCTTTTACCGCCAGATGCTGGAAGCGTTCTGCCGGCGCGGCGCCGGCCGCATCTACAGCTACTGGTTCGGCCAACAACTGGTGGCCATGGACCTGTGCATCGAAGGGGACGGCCATCTGATCGTCCTGAAAACCGCCTACGACGAAAGCCTGCCGCCGAACCTGTCGCCGGCCTTGCTGATGCGCGAGGAGGCGTGCCGGGCGCTGTTCGACTGCGGACGGTTTTCCCGCATCGAGTTCTACGGCAAGGCCATGGAGTGGCATCTGCGCTGGACGGATCGGGTACGCACTCTATACCATGTCAATTATTACCGCTGGCCGCTGCTCAGGCGTGTCCACCTGGCGCTGACGGCAGCGCGCCAGGCGCGCGCGCCGGCCTCTTCCACCATTACGGAGTTAGCATGTACCTCAACGAAGTCAGAACCATCCTGATCGATACCCTGGCGCTCGGTCCCGGCGCCGAAGCGCTGGACGCCGGCTCGCCGCTGCTCGGCGCCCTGCCCGAACTCGATTCGATGGCGGTGGTCAGCCTGATCGGCGCGCTGGAAGAACAGTTCGGCATTAGCGTCGCCGACGACGACATCAGCGCCGAGAC
>CAMLHI010000281.1 GCA_946479705.1 uncultured Oxalobacteraceae bacterium | reverse complement strand
GGACTGTTAATCCGCAGGTCCCTGGTTCGAGTCCAGGTCGGGGAGCCAGAATTCATGCAAAAAGGCCCGCAGGCAACTGCGGGCCTTTTTGCATTGCGCGGACGGTGTAACTGTTGTATTTGCGGATACTGATGCCGGAAACAGTGTGAGAAGCCTAGGGGGACGCGTATCATACTTTCCCCATATCAACTGCCGCAGGTTTTCCTCCATGAAAAAATTGCTCATATCGTTAGCCCTGGCGCTGGCTGGTGCATCCGTGGCGCACGCCCAGAACATGGCGCCGGCCAACGCCTACCCCGTCAAGCAGGTGCACGGCTTCTTCGGCGCCGGGCTCACCTATGGCGGCGACAAGCTGGCCACCGCCCACTACGCCGATGGCTACAATATGAACGTGCACGCTGGTGGTGTGATCGCCCTGATGGGCGGAGTCGACTGGGCCGTGACGCCGGAATTCACTTTCCAGGCCAGCGTCGGCTACCACGTCGACCAGGCTCCCGGCTCGAACGGCGACATCCGTTTCGAGCGCTTTCCCTTCGAACTGCTGGCCTTCTACAAGGTGGCTCCACAGTGGCGCGTGGGCGGCGGCGTGCGCTATCTGACCGGCACCAAGCTCGCCAGCAGCGGCGCGGCCTATTTCGGTGACTACACGTTCGACAATACCGTCAGCGCCGTGCTGGAAGCCGAGTACATGATGAGCCCGCGGGTCGGCATCAAAGTGCGCTACGTGGCCGAGAAAATCGACAACAAGTACGACAAGCACAAGATCGACGCCAGTCACGCCGGCGTGTTCGCCAATTTCTACTTCTAAAATGCCGGCGCGGTCGCTATAATGCGGCCTCCATTCCCTGATAGCTCAGTCGGTAGAGCGACGGACTGTTAATCCGCAGGTCCCTGGTTCGAGTCCAGGTCGGGGAGCCAGAGTAAACTAAGGGTTGCGTGCGAACGCAACCCTTTGTCGTTTCTGGGGTGCCAACGTGGCAGGCGGGGCGCGGCCGACGAGCTTGTGATTTTTTTGCAAGCTGTACAAGTTTTAGACAATTGGACGACAGATTCAGGCTACGCTTCTCTTGATAATAATAAAGTCATGGTGGCTCGACCGTAAGCGCTTGCGTCCTCATGACAAAAAACTATAAGGAGAATGCCATGAAACGCTTGTCTCAGCGCTTGTTAAAACCGCTGCAATACAGCCTTGCCGTTTGTCTCGGCCTCGTACTGACCGCCTGCGGCGGCGGTTCGGGCAGCCCAACTGTCCAGCCGGAGCAAGCGCTGAGCGGCCGCACCAGCTTCGTTTCCGCCGACGGAATGGGCACGCTGTCGACCGAAGGAACGGTCAAGTACGCCATGCCCGGAGCGCCGGCCAGCACCGATGCCACCGCGCAGCGTTCGGTACAGGAAGGCGACATCTACCGCGTCCTCGAAAGCGGCAAGTCGATCCTGAACCTGAACATGTACCGCGGGCTGCAGATCATCGATATCAGCAACCCTGCCAGTCCGAAAATCGTCGGTCGCGCAGCAATGAGCGGCGACCCGGTTGAAATGTACCATGCGGGCGACAAGGTCTACATTTTGCTCAATAACTGGTCGGAGTTCCGCCGCACCAGCAAAGGTGGCAAGGAGTCGGTCGAGCAGTTCCAGGGCGGCGGGGTCATCACGGTCGACATCGCCAACCGCGCCGCACCCGTCATCGTCGCTTCGACCCGCGTGCCCGGCTACATCCAGACCTCGCGCCTGACCAGCGGCGCCGGCAAGAACGCCTTGTATGTGACTTCGGGCGACTTTCCTATGGCCACCCTGGCGGTCGTCGGCGGGACCGACCTGGCGCCTGTGTATGCCGGCCAGACCAATGTGCTGAGCTACGCCATCAATGCGCAGGGTTTGCTTGAAAGCAGGTCGACATTGGCGCTGGGCGGCTATGTGCAGGCGATGCAGGCCACCGGCCAGCGCCTGATGGTTGCGCGCGCCGTCGAGGGCGGCGGCAAGCATGGCTCGCGCGTCTCCGTGATCGACATTTCCAGCCCGGAGGGCGCTATGGTGCAAGGTGCCGACGTGCTCATCAGCGGCGTGGTGCAAAAGAAAAACAATATGCACATCCACGGCGACGTACTGCGTGTGGTTTCCGGCAATTGGTGGAATACCGGCTCGAACGTGAACCACGTCGAAACCTTCAACATCGCCGACATCTCCAATCCGAAGGCGATCGACCACGATACCTTCGGCGAAGGCCAGCAATTGTTCGGCACGACTTTCTCCGCCGACAAAGCGTTCTTCGTCACCTACCTGCGCCAGGATCCGTTCCACGCCTTTTCGATCACCCCGGAAGGGATGATGAAGGAAGAGAACGAGTTTATCGTGTCCGGCTGGAATGATTTCTTCGTGCCGGTGCACAAGGAGACACGCTTGATCGGTGTCGGCCACAATGACGAAAACAAGCGGCGCAGCCTGGCGATCAGCCTGTACGACACCACCAACTTGAAAAACACCCGTCCGCTGCTGATGCGCGCGGAAATCGATTTGTCGAACAGTTGGTCGGAAGCGAACTGGGACGACCGCGCTTTCTCGGTGCTGGAAAACGCGACCAGGGCGACGGCCGCCGACGGCAAGACGGTCGAAACGGGCTTGGTGCTGCTGCCGTTCTCCGGCTATGACAGCGCCACCGAGCAAAGTGCCGGCGGCGTGCAGATCTTCACGTTCTCGGCCACGACGCTGACCCGGCGCGGCACGATGAAGCAAGAAATGGACGTGCGCCGCAGCTTCATGGGCGACGCCGCCAACAGCATCGCGGCCAACTTGTCCGACAGCGACATGTCATTGTTCAGCGTCCTGAATCCGGATGCGCCGCAGGAAAAAGGCAGCGTGCAGCTGGCGCCGAACTACAGCCAGTTCATCGCGTTCAAGCAGGTCGGCGCGCGCTATCACAGCATCGATCAGGGGGGGGGCGCGAGCAGCACGGCGCGCCGCATGGACCAGGTCGAGCTGGTGCCGCTGGCGGGAGCCGATGGCCCAAGCACCCTGTCGCAGGTCGAGGTGCCGGCCGGATCGAAAATCTACAATGTGGGCGAAAAGCTGGTCGTCGTGTCGAGCGACGCGATCCCAGACGGCGTCACTACGACGATCGTCACGTATGACGTGAGCGTCGGCACCAAGCCGGTAAAAATGGGTTCGCTGACGACCGACGCGCTGGTCCAGGGCGGTGGCGGTATCTATTACGCTGCCGACAAGCGCATCTGTGCGTCTGCCGGGCGCCCGTGTTGGGGCGGCTTCTTCGCGCCAGAGGCGACCGTGGTTGGCAATGCGCTTGTGTTTGCCGGTCAAACGAGCCATGCGCCGACCGCAGAGGGCGCGCTGATGAACCGCAACTGGTCCAGCTACACCTTGCAGGTGCTCGACCTGAGCAACCCGGCCAAACCGGCGCTGCTGGAGAAATTGAGCATGCCTGAAGGCGAGGAGTCGGTCGGCATGATCAAGAGCGGCAGCACCTTGTGGATCAACTATAAGAAGCCGCAGACGGCGATCGTGGCCGACCAGCCTCAGGCGAAGTACTACATCAAGGCGCTCGACCTGTCGGTGGCGAGCGCACCCAAGCTGGGCGCGGAAGTGAACGTGCCGGGCCAGTTGATGGCCGCCGAGGGCGAAGTGATCTACACGGTGGACCGCGAGTGGAAAGATAAGTCGACCAGCGCCTCGCTCAATATGCTGATCGTGCGCGACAATCTGGCTTACCTACAGGCAACGCATCCGATGCCGAACCAAGAGCCCACTGGCCTGCTGGTCGATGGCAAGAACGTGTTCGTCTCGCATTACGACAACGGCGGCAATCAGAATTTGATGTCGCACTTTGAAGTCGGCGCCAGGCAGTTCACGGCAAAATCGGAAACCGCGCTGCCCTTTTACCCGACGCTGCGCGCGGCGGGCAACGGCAAGGTGCTGGTGCAGGCGGGGTATGGTTTCCTGCTGTACGACTTTAGCCAGGCACAGGGGCCGTTTGCCCAGGCGTATTTCCCGGCGATCAATTGGGGCGGCAGTGTGACGATCGTGGGCGACGCGGTGTATGTGCCGTCGAGTTCATACGGCATCTACCAGTTCACACTCGATACGGTCAATCTGCAAAAGCCTTAAGCAGCACGGCAGCTCGCCCCCTAAGCCCGCGCTGGGGGGCGGGGGCATCTGTCCTTAATATTGAGTAACTGTTCAGCGTGAGCGATTTTCAAAAAAACAGTTGTAAACCTTTTCAAGC
>CAMLHI010000280.1 GCA_946479705.1 uncultured Oxalobacteraceae bacterium | reverse complement strand
GAGTTCCCCTTCGCCATGGACCACGGCGTGCGCAGCGAAGTGTACCGGCGCGACCTGCGCGAGCCGAACCAGTTCGCGGTGTGGTGCCTGCGCGAGCGCCGCGAAGTGTTCATCAACGACCTCGACACCGAGCGCGGGCAGTACCTGCTGGCGCCGCAAAGCGCGCCGGCCGCGCCGGTGAGCAAGGTCGACGGCACGCCGCGCTCGGAACCGGTGGCCATGATGTACGTGCCGATGATCGTCAAGGAACGCGTGATGGGCGTGCTGTGCGTGCAGAGCACCACCCGCCACGCCTACCAGCGCGTGCACCTGGACATGCTGCAGACCCTGGCCGCGCATGCCGCCGTGGCGCTCGACAATGCGCGCGCCTACCGCGAGCTGGAGGACACCCAGGCGCGCCTGATGGAACAGGAACGCCAGGTGCGTCTCAATACCGAGGAACTGGCCCAGGCCAACCGCGCGCTGCAGGAAAACGACGAGCGCCTGCGCCTGGCCAAGCAGAAGGCCGAAGACGCCACGCGCCAGAAATCCGAATTCCTGGCCAATATGAGCCACGAAATGCGCACCCCCCTGGCCGGCGTGATCGGCATGCTCGGCTTCGCCCTGCGCGACGGCATGCTGCAGGACAGTACGCGCGACCAGATCCTGCGCGGCCAGGCCAACGCCCAGTCGCTGCTCACCCTGATCAACGACCTGCTCGATTTCTCCAAGATCGAGGCCGGCAAGCTGACCATCGAAAATATCGACTTCGCGCTGGACCAGTCGATCGGTACCGTGGTCAGCCTGTTCGAGGAGCAGGCCGCCGCCCACAGCGTCGGCTTTTCGGTGACGCTGGCCGAGGACCTGCCGCGCTTCGTGGTGGGCGACCCGACCCGTTTGCGCCAGGTGCTGGTCAACCTGGTCGGCAATGCCTTCAAGTTCACCAACAATGGCGAGGTCACGGTGCGGGTCGAGCTGGCCGGACGCCGCGAGGACGTCAACCTGATCCGCTTCGCCGTCAGTGACACCGGCATCGGCATCGCGCCGGATGCCATCGAGCGCCTGTTCCAGAAGTTCGAGCAGGCCGACAGCACCACCACGCGCCGCTACGGCGGCACCGGCCTGGGGCTGGCGATCTGCCGCCAGCTGGTCGACTTGATGGGCGGCTCGATCGGCGTCGAGAGCGAGGAGGGCAAGGGCAGCACCTTCTCGGTGGTGCTGCCGCTGCCGGACGGGGTGGCCCCGCCGGTGGTGCCGCACGTGCCGCGCGAGCCGCACAGCCACCGCCTGCGCGTGCTGTGCGCGGAAGATTTCCCGACCAACCAGATCATCATCCGCATGATGCTCGAGGAACTCGGCCACCAGGTCGATATCGCCGACAACGGCGCGCTGGCGGTGGCCGCCTGCGCACGCACCCGCTACGACCTGATCCTGATGGACGGGCGCATGCCGGAGATGGACGGCGCCACCGCCACCCGCCTGATCCGCGCCGGCGGCCCGGCGGACGCACCGGTGCGCGACCAGGAGCTGATGATCATCGCCCTGACCGCCAACGCCAGCGAGGAAGACCGCAGCCGCTACCTGGCCTGCGGCATGGACGACTTCCTGACCAAGCCGATCGACGAAGCCGCGCTGCACTACCAGTTGAGCCGGGCGATCGAGCGCCAGCTCCAGCGCGGCATCGCCCTGCCGGAAATGGGCGAGCCGGAACGCCGCCCCAGCACCAGCGAACTCGATGCGTTGTTCGGGGTGTCCGCCGCGGCGGCGGCGCCGGTCCAGAGCGCGCCGCGGCGCCCCGCCAGCCTGCAGGAGCGCATGCGCGTGGCCTTCGCCGCCGACCTGCCGCTGCGCCGCGCCGAGCTGCTGGCCGCCATCGACAGCGGCGACCACGATGCGGCCGGGCGCGTCCTGCACGGCATCAAGGGCAGCGCGGCCTATCTCGAGGCCGAGCAGCTGCAGCGCCTGTGCGGCGAGCTCGAAGCGGCCGCCGATGCGCGCCAGTGGGAGCGCATCCGCGCCGCGCTGCCGGAGCTCGAACGGCTGCTGGCGCCGTTCCGCACAGCGTCATTGGAGCCCACCAATATGCATATGATGTAATATTGCTAGTTGCTACACATAAACCACGGTCCCTGGAGAGGTGAATGAAAGTACTGGTAGTCGATGACGACGTGGTTTCGCGGATGGTGCTCATGCACCTGATCGATAGTGAAGGTCCGGTGGAAGTGGCCGAGGCCGAAGATGGCGTGGATGCCTGGGACCAGCTGGCCGGCGGCCTGCGCCCGGACCTGTGTTTTTGCGACTTGCGCATGCCGCGCCTGTCGGGCATGGAGTTGCTGCAGCGGGTCAAGGCCGACCCGGCCTTGAATGGCATCGGCTTCGTCATGGTGTCTTCCGCCAACGAGGCCGACACGGTCGAACAGGCCTCGGGCCTGGGCGCGGCCGGCTACATCATCAAGCCCTTCGATGCCGGCCAGGTGCGCCAGTACCTGGCCCGCTTCAGCGGTAAGGATGCCGAGGCGCCGCCGGCCACCGTCGCGCGCCTGGGCATCAGCGGCGAGCGCCTGCTGGCCTACCTGGCTGGCTTCCAGGCCCAGGTCACGGCGCTCGACGCCGAACTGCCGGCCTTGCTGGCCCAGGGCGGAGAGGGCGCGCGCATGCGCCTCGAACGCTTGCTGGCGGGCTGCCAGACGCTCGGCTTGCACGGCGCCGCGCAGCGCCTGCGCGCGGGCCTGGCCGCGCCTCTGGAGGCGGCCGCGCTGGGCGCGCTGCTGGCCGAGGTGAGCGCGGCGGTGGCGCGCCAGGACGGTCACGCGCGGCGCCAGTACGCGCCCGCTTGAAACCAGGATCGGGGCGGCGCGAAAAGCACTTGATGCGGGAATGCTTTAGGTCTAAAGTAGTTGTCCACCTCTAAGAGCCTCTATCTGGTGCGACCATGACCCGCCACTCCGCCACAGCACTCGGCCCCTCGGCCTACGAGGATGGCTTCGCCCGCGAACACCTGCCGCCGCCAGCCCTGTGGCCGGAGCTGCGCTTCGACCTGCCCGAGCTGGATTACCCGGCCCGGCTCAATTGCGCCGCCGCTCTGGTCGACGCCGCGGTCGACGCCGGGCAGGGCGAGCGCGTGGCGATCTACGGCGACGGGGTGCGCTGGACCTATACCCAGCTGCGCCACCAGATCGACCGCATCGCCCACGTGCTGCGCAGCGACCTGAAACTGGTGAGCGGGCAGCGCGTGCTGCTGCGCGGGGCCAACAATCCCATGATGGCCGCCTGTATCCTGGCCGTGTTCAAGGCCGGCCTGATCGCCGTGCCCACCATGCCGTTGCTGCGCGCGCGCGAGCTGGCGGTGGTGGCCGACAAGGCCCAGGTGGACGCCATCCTGTGTTCGCTCAACCTGCGCGGCGAGGTCGATGCGCTCGATACGCCGCCGCACGGCGTGCTGTGGTTTAACGCCGGCGGCACCCCCGGCAGCCTCGAATACCTGACGGCGCGCCACGATGCGCCGTTTGCCGCCGTGCCCAGCGCGGCCGACGACATCTGCCTGATCAGCTTCACCTCGGGCACCACCGGCATCCCCAAGGGGACCATGCATTTTCACCGCGACATCCTGGCCATCTGCGACTGTTTTCCGCGCCACGTTCTGCACAGCCGCGCCGACGATGTCTTCATCGGCACGCCGCCGCTGGCCTTTACCTTCGGGCTGGGCGGCCTGCTGCTGTTCCCGCTGCGCGTGGGCGGCGCCGCCGTGCTGCTGGAAAAGCTCACGCCCGAAGGCCTCTTGAGCGCGATCGCGCGCTACCGCGCCACGGTTTGCTTCACCGCGCCGACCTGCTACCGCCAGATGGCCGCGCTGGTGCCGCAGCACGACATCGCCAGCCTGACGCGCACCGTGTCGGCCGGCGAAACGCTGCCGCTGGCCACTCGCGAAGCCTGGCAGGTCGCCACCGGGCTGGCCATGATCGACGGCATCGGCGCGACCGAACTGCTGCACATCTTCATCTCGGCCTCGGGCGCCGAGATCCGCCCCGGCGCCACCGGCAAGCCGGTGCCCGGCTACCAGGCCTGCGTGCTCGACGCGGCGGGCCAGCCGGCGCCGCCGGGCGTGGTCGGGCGGCTGGCCGTGAAAGGTCCGACCGGCTGCCGCTACCTGGCCGACGAGCGCCAGAAGGAGTACGTCGTCAATGGCTGGAACCTCACCGGCGACGCTTACGAAACCGACGCCGACGGCTATTTTTACTACCGCTCGCGCACCGACGACATGATCGTCTCGTC
>CAMLHI010000279.1 GCA_946479705.1 uncultured Oxalobacteraceae bacterium | reverse complement strand
GCGTGTGCCGATTCGGTCCACGGCCCCACCAACCGAACAAACAACGGCCCCGCCCCCCCGCGGGGTCAGTGCTCCCATTGTTCCATCAGCCCGCTTCACTCGCCGTAGCGCATCTCCACCGTCTCCCGCGCCCCACTGGCCGGCCCGCAGCCGCATACGGCAATCACCGCGTCGCGCAGCGGGTCGAGCCCGAAGGCGCGCTCCAGGTCGATCTCGTTGATGGCCGCCGTGATGAAGGCCGGCATGCCCGCTTCGGTGGCCAGCATGTACCAGGTCTGCGACAGGTGGCCGGCGTCGAGCAGCAGCGCACGGTAGGCTTTGTGGTGGTTGCGGTATTTCCAGAAGTTGCGCTCGACCCGCGCGGCCAGCAGCACCATCAGCGGTGCGTCGGCGAACCAGTCCTGGTCGGCCACGGCGGTCAAGGCCAGTTCGGCCGCTTCGGCGGCGCCGACCAGCTTGAGCGGCGCCAGCGTGTGGCGCACCGGGTGGTAGTGGTACAGCCCCGTCGCCACCCCTTCGACCCGCTGCGCCAGTACGTAGGCTTCGATCGGGTGCAGGCCGCCGGCCGAGGGACTGGCCTTTTTCAGCACGTAGGCGCCAGGCGCCATTTCCTTTTCCATCTGGGCGCCGAACGCGCGCTGCAGCAGACGCGCGCAATCGGCCAGCGGCAGCACGGCGTTCCGGTCGAAATTGCGGCCGGTGTAGCGGTGCAGCAGAAGTTCGTCGAGCTGGCCGGCGCGCGCGGCAGGCAGGGCGATGGCCGCACCGGTGTCGCCGCGCTCGACCGCTGGCAATGGCGGCGTGCCGTAGTTGTCGACCAGCTGTTCGAAGGTGGGGAACTGCATGCCGGAGTCGACTTTCATGCCTTCCCAGCGGCTGAAGGCGTGCGCCAGCGCCGACATCGGCCGCCAGTGCTGGCCGCGCAGCGTCTCGTCGCGCTCGCGCATGGCGGCGTGCTCGGGACTGTCCCCGATCAGCAGGCCGAGGCCCAGCAGGCGCTCGACCGCCCCCGGCGCGGCGCGCTGCTCGCACTCGGCGCGCTCGCTCCACTGGGTCTGGCCAATGCTGCCCAGCAGCCCCAGTTCGCCCGCGTCGATCTCGCATTCGACGCCGATGTGCGGCGCCAGCGCGATCCAGCGCATCGTCGCGCCCAGCGCGCTGACCCCGGAAAATAACGCGGCCCAGTCGATACCAAGGTCTTCGCGCGGTTCGATGTACAGCACGGCACAGCGGCGGATTTGCATGCGGTTCTCCCTTCGAGCTCTTGATCGATGGATATTGTTGTGTTTTGGATATAGTGAACCATCCTACACGGTTTGCGCCGCGTCAACCAGCCTCAGCGAGTCAGGAAACGCTCCAGGCGTTCGACCGCTTCTTCGATGCGCTTGTACCGGGTGGCGTAGGAGAAGCGCACGTGGCGCCGCGGCGCGGCCACGCCGAAGTCGTCGCCAGGCACGATCGCCACCGCTGCCTCGCGCAGCACCGCCATGCTGAAGGCGGCGCTGTCGCCATGGTCGGGATGGGCGAGCGCACCGATGTCGGCATACACATAGAAGGCGCCGTCGGGCATGACCGGCACGCCGAAGCCCAGCTCGCGCAGGCGCGGCACGAGGAAGTCGCGGCGCCGCTTGAATTCGAGCCGGCGCTCTTCATAGATGGCGATCGAGCGCGGATCGAAGCACGCCAGCGCGGCATGCTGGGCGATCGCGGGCGCGCAGATAAACAGGTTCTGCGCCAGCTTTTCGACCTGCTCGACCAGCGCGTCGGGCACCACCAGCCAGCCCAGGCGCCAGCCGGTCATGTTGAAATATTTGGAGAAGCTGTTGACGGTGATGACGCTGTCGTCGAAGCCGAGCGCGCTGACCGGCGCATGGTCGTACGACAGTCCCTGGTAGATTTCGTCGACCACGGCGAAGCCGCCGCGCGCGCGCACCTCGGCCAGCATGGCGCGCAGCTGCGCCTCGCTCATCGAGGTGCCGGTCGGATTGGAGGGCGAGGCGACGATGACGCCGCGCGTGCGTGCCGTCCAGCACGCGGCCACGTCGGCCGCGGTGAGCTGGTAGCGGCTGCCGGCATCGGCCGGCACCAGCACGGGCGCACCGCCGAATGCGGAGACGAAGTGCCGGTTGCAGGGGTAGCTGGGATCGGGCATGAGCACTTCGTCGCCCTCGTCCACCAGCGCGGCACAGGCCAGCAGCAGCGCGGCCGAGGCGCCGGCGGTGACGACGATGCGGCGCGGATCGACGGTGACGCCGAACGCGGACAGGTAATGGCCGGCGATGGCTTCGCGCAGCGTGTGCAGGCCGAGCGAGTCGGTGTACTGGGTGGCGCCGGCACGGATGGCCGCCACGGCCGCTTCGGCCACCAGTTCGGGCGCGGTGAAATCCGGTTCGCCCACCGACAGGCTGATGACGTCCACGCCGGCGCGGCGCATCTCGCCGGCCGCCTTGACCATCTCCATCACGCGGAACGGTTCGATATTGCCGACCCGCCGCGCCACCTGCAGCGCGCGCGCCGCCTGCTGTTCCAGATTGTGCTTCATGTGCTGCCCGCTACCGAGAAAACGCTATGGTAGCCGATCGTTCAGAGGCTGAGCGTTTTTCGAGCGTGCCCGAGCAGTGGGCCAGAAAGTGGCCGATCAAGGCGCAAAGCACAGCCATAGCTGGGGCTATGGCGAGCATTTGCAACGCTGAGCGGGCGCCTTCTGGCGCGATGAGCGGGCACGTTCGAAAGACTCTCAGCCTCTTAATATGGCGTGCCGGTCACGTCGAGCCGGATCGACCACAGCGCCCCCGCCCCGGTCAGGTACAAGGTCTTGCCGTCGGCGCCGCCGAAGGCCGCGTTGGTGATGTTGGCGTCGACCCGGATGGTGGCGAGCTCCTTGCCGGCCGGCGTAAACACGCGCAGGCGTTTGGCTTCGTGCTCGGTCACGTACAGGTTGCCGTGGCAGTCGAGGGCCATGCCGTCCGGGACCACCAGCCCTTCGATCAGGGTCTTGCCCTGCCCTGGCACGCCGGCGCTGATCGGGTAGGCGCGCAGGATGCCGGTCGCCGCGTTCACATACAGCACGTCGCCCTTGAGCGAGAGCGCGACGCCGTTCGGGCGCACCAGGGTGCTGTCGACCACCGTCACGGTGCCGTCGGTCGCCACGCGGTAGACATTGGTGGTCGGCTGCCCCCCCGGTGCGGCGGCGGTCTGGTAATCGGGGTCGGTGAAGTAGATTGTGCCGTCGGCGGCGATCGCGATGTCGTTGGGCGAGTTGAAGACCTGCCCCTGGTACTTTTCCGCGATGGCGCTGCGCTTCTTGTCGGCCATGGCGTAGCGCGACAGGGCCTTGTACTTGTGCGTGGCGGCCACCAGGTCACCCTTGGCATCGACCGCCAGGCCGTTGCTGCCGCTGTCTTCCAGCCAGGTGCTCACGCTGCCGTCGAGCGCGAGCTTGCGGATGCGCGAGGGGAAGCCCTTGCCGAAGCTGAAGTCGGAGAAGTACAGCCCATCCTTGATCCACACCGGGCCTTCGTACAGGCCAGGCTCGCTGCGGCTCGGATGCACGCTGGCGATGCGCTGCGCCGTCAGTTCGCCCGAGGGCGCGGCGCCGCAGCTGCCGGCCACGGCTGGCGAAACGCAGGCTGCCGCGGCCAGCGCGAGAAGGGCCTGGGACCAGTGGGCGGAACGGGACGAAGCGCGAACGGAACGGGCCATGGGACGATGATCTTTCTCAGCAAAGGACAGGAATGCCAACATCGGGTGTTAGCGCTATCAGCAGTGTAGCACAGCTGCCCATCGCACCTGCCGATTCGAAACGGCACCAGTATTTATAAGGCTCCCTGCAAAACAAAGATCGTTCAGCGGCGCTCCGCAAGCGGGCGCCATGTTGGTGCCGATGCGGCCGAATCACCGCAATGGCGCGCGCGCCGGCTGTGCAAAAAACTGCTGTTCACTATGACGGGCGCGGTGGCACGCGGATTGCATATGACAACTCATCATGACAAGTCATAACAAGCTCCCCTCCCCAATCGCCGCTACCGGCAAAGTAGTCGACCTGCACCCCGCGTCCGCGCTGCAGTCGACCCAGCCGCTGTACGTGCAAATCAAAGACCGCCTGCGCGGCGCCATCCTCGACGGCAGCTACCAGCCGCACCAGCAGCTGCCGTCCGAGGCCGACCTGATGGCCCGCTTCAACGTCAGCCGCATCACCGTGCGCCAGGCGCTGGGCGACCTCGAAGCCGAGGGCCTGATCTTCCGCCTGCACGGCAA
>CAMLHI010000278.1 GCA_946479705.1 uncultured Oxalobacteraceae bacterium | reverse complement strand
TCCTGCACCAGCGGCAGGCGTTGCTCCCACCACGGCTGGTCTCTCTCGAACAGTTTGGCGTTCTGGAAATCGAGAATCGGCGGCTCGACGGTGTTGAGCGCGGCAAACATCCACGTCACCGCGCGCGCCCGGGCATTTGCCTCGACAGGCAGCAAGCCGGCATGACGCTGTGCGATATGAAACACGATCGCACCCGACTCGAACAGCGCCAGATCGTCTTCTTCATAAGTAGGAATCTGCCCGAAGGGATGCAGCGCCAGATGCGCCGGTTCCTTCAGCGCCGCGAAGGACACCAGGCGAACCTCGTAGGCCTGGCCCGCTTCTTCCATCGCCCAGCGCACGCGCGTGTCACGTGCCAGGCCGCGGCCGCCGTCGGGCGAGCGCTCGAAAGCGGTAATGGTGGGGATGGTCGAATGGGACATGGTCTTCTCCTGTCGAAATGGTCGGGATACGATGCGTCTGGCGCATAGTCATTAGACGATTGAGCCAGCTTGGAATCGACATCATCCCAATTATTCTTGCGGCAACAGCAGAAACTTGACCCTGCCTGGCCCCGGCCATGCCGCCTCCACCCGGTACGGTACCCCATGGCGCCGGTCTTCCACGTAGAACACCAGACGTCCGTCCCGCAGCTGGGGCGGCCCGACTTCGCTCACATCGAACGGTCCGAAATCGGCGGTCGAGAAACTGCCGGCCATGCCTTGATGCCCGCGCTGGACCAGGCGCCGATAGCGCCGCCGGTACTCAAGCGGATCGCCGATGGGCGCAAAATCGTCTCCCCCGGCGAAATGCAGGCAGAGTGCGCAGCACAAGGGCAATTGCGCCGCCGCGCCGATCGCGGGATACGCGGCAGCCAGCTCGGCCAGCGTGCCGTAGCGCTGCCCCGCCACCGCGACATCGCCCTGCCCCTCGTTCTCCCCGAGCAGGAGCGTGGTGCCATCATCCAGCCGATATTGGGTCGTCCTCATTGTTGGTCTCCTAGCGCTGGTCCAATTTCCGCTTCTGCCCGCTACTCTCCGCCTGGTCGCCGCGTCGGCTTTTCGCCATCGGCGTGTACATGAGAGGATACCCGCTGGCGAAGGTCGTCGGATCCGTCCAGCTCGCCAACAGCGGCATCCGCTTGCCGCCATCCGCATGCATTTTCAGCGCGTCCAACTTGTCCGTGAACGGGTTGTGCAGTATCCCGACATGCAAAGGACGGCCCGCGGCGGACATCCAGTTCGTATCGCCGATGATTTTGGCGGGAACCGGAAGAAGCGTCATCAAGGCCTTCTCGGCGGCGGCCAGCAAGGCGCCCCCATTGTCGCGCGTCTGGCAATACGCGCTGAGCGCGCCATGCACCGCCCCGAGCGTGTAAGCCCCATCCTGCCCGGTCAAGGCGTCCTGCATGGCCTGCACGTCCTGTTCGCTGGCGCCGAGCGCCGTTCCAGCCGACGCCAGCACGGCCGGCAGCTCCGGCATGGTCCTCGGCTCATCGCGCCACCTGGCCGCCGGGCTGCGCACCTGGGCATCGATCCACTGCTCGGCCGACATGCGCGTTGCCGGATCGCCTGACCACATCTCCTGCATCGCCATCGGCATCAGCGTCAGGACATGGCCCGGAAGCGCCACCGGAATCTTGAAACCATCCGGCGCCTGCGCGGCCTTGGCCTGCAGCTGCGGCGCCATGCGCCCCAGGCCCGCACAGAAGGAATGGACCATGCTCATTGCCCCATCCGTACCGGACTGGGCTCGCGCAGGGCGGACGAACCGGCTCCCGTAGTGCGCCACGATGGGGTCCGGATAACTGCCCTCTATTTTTTTCCACGGGGTCCGCTTGTAGGAATCGATCTTGTCCATCGAGAAGCTGTCCGCGTTTTCATGCACATTCATCAGCAGCAGCGCGTGCTTGAGAAACTCTTCGCGTCCCGCGCTGCTGCCGATGGACTGCGCGAGGAAGGCGCCAATCTCCTCGACGGCGTCGAGTTCGGAATCGTCCGGCATGTCGTCGGTGTCGATGGACCCACGCGTGTTGCCAACCGCGTCCCGGACCAGACGCTCCATCGCATTCATGAAGGCATGCGCGTTGTCGATCCGCTTCCAGCGGGCCGGATCGTCGGCCGGTTCCTTTTCGTACAGCACGAAGCCGCCGTGCGTGCTGACGCCATCGGTCGACGGGTCCCCTTTGACGTTCATATCCATTTCATAGACGAAGCGGTTCTGCATGAGCGACGTCATAGATGAAAACACGCTGTTGCAAATGTCCTCGAGGTCGAGATCCTGGAAATACCGTTCGGTCTGCAGCCCATCGATAAACACCATCGATTGATCATGCAGCGAATACAGTCCCGGCGCGCGCGTCTCGAGGCCACGCCTGTGCTCGCCGTCACCGTGGAAGATGGCGTGGCTGACTTGCCCCAGGTTCCATTGGCTAGGATGGTTTACATGCCGCATCCGCAGTTGTGCGGCCCCAGCCAGGGTGAATTCCCAGGTCTTGAGCAGGCTGACGTCCTGGCTTCCATTAAAGGCACGCAAGGCGTTCTTGCGCCGTCTGCGCAAGTCGGCAATTTCATGCGGATCGCCCGCGAGCTGCGTGACAATGTACCCCAGCGGGATGTCGTGCTCCAGGCTGACATCGTTCTCGACCAGTCTTTCCAGCACATCTCGCAGCGCGTGCTGCCATGACGCTTCCGCGATCCCGAGCTTGCCGAGGGCGGCCTGGATACCGGGCAGGTCCTGCAGCCGGGTGCCGTCTTCCAGCACGCCATGCGCATCCACTTTGACCGCATTGTGTTTCGCCATAAATGCCGCGACGGCGATCTGCTCCATCCGCGCCGGATTGGCCTTCGCCAGATGAACAATCAGCTGCCGGCAACTGATCCCGTCCTTGACCGGATCGATTCCGCTGCGAAACGCGTGCTGCAGCGCCGCGATGACCGCCGCCGGCCAGCTTGCCTTGGGGACGCCCAGGCTGGCGAGCGCAGCGCGTATCGCCGCAATCTCATGCATGCTGCTGCCATCCATGGCCTTGCCGTTCGGCTGTATCTTGACCAGATGGTCGATGCCATCGCTGGCCAGGGCCGGGATGTTCGCCGTGTAGTCATCGCTGACGGCATGCGCCAGCCCGTGAATGAAGGTGTGCAGGTCCAGCTGCCCGTCTTCGTTGACGAGTCCGGCTTGCAGCTGGCCGGCAACAAAGCCGCGCTGACGCTCCGCCGGCACGCCCATGGCCGTCAGCGCTGCCTGGACGGCGGGCAAGTCGTGCAGTGCGCGTCCATGGTCTGCCAGCGTGACCAGGTAGTGCGCTTCGCGGAAGGCGCGCTGCACCGGTTCCACCGTCGGCGCCACGTCGGCGCTGGCCATCAGGTCAATGAGCTGATGGAACAGGACGCCCCGCGCCGGGTCCACGCCATTCGCCCTGATGCGCTGCAGCACCGCGCTCACGGCCGCGGGCCGCTCTTGCTCTGGAATACCCAGCGAAACCAGCGCGGCGCGCATGCCGGCAATCTCGTGCAGCGCAGGCCCGTCCTGCGGCTGGCCATTCGCATGCGCGGTGAACGTTGTGCCGTCGGGCATGACCCCGACCAGCGCGTTGGCAGACAAGTCCTGCACGTGCTTGTTCAGCGGCACCTCGAGCTCGATGTTCCCCTGCGAAAAGGTCAGTTTGTTCGTCTCCAGCAGCTCCTTGAGATCCTTCGCCACCGCCTCGGGCGAACTCTCCAGCAGGCAGATCGCCGGCGCGGTGGCGTAGCAGGAACCCACGAATCCCTGGCGCAGATAGCCCAGCAGCGACATCACCACCGCCTTGCGTGCGTCCGCCCTGGTCAGCGCATGGTCGGGCGGCAGGTTGAGCGATGCCCGCACCGCGTCGGCCGCGCCGCCGTTGGGTGGCGCCTGTTCGCAAATGCTGTCGATGGTGGCGCCCAGCACGCGATCGTAGCGCAGCGCGCCGAGCGTGTTGCGCAGCTGGGCCTTGTGTTCGTCCAGCACGCCCGTGTCGCCGTCCAGCCGCTTCAGCATGGCGGCAATGTGCGTGCGCACCAGCCTGCCGCTGCTGTCGACCAGCAGGTCCGCCGCCTGCCGGGCGTACCTTGTGCATTCGACCTGGACCGCCTTGAACGGGATGCAAGTGCTGGCGGGCAGCGCGCCGGCATTGCAGCCGGCGGGGGCATGCTGCCTCAGCGCCGCTTCGAAGCCGGCCCGGCCGCGGCGGTCGGCACGCGCCGCCGGCAGCATGGTGGCCAACTGCTGCACCAGCGCGCTGCCGATGCCGCGCTGCGCCA
>CAMLHI010000277.1 GCA_946479705.1 uncultured Oxalobacteraceae bacterium | reverse complement strand
AAGATGCCTGCTGCGCGCTGGCCGATGGCCCCATCGCCATGCAGGCCGCGCGCGGCCACTCCTTATATATCGTCGAACTGGCCGGCCGCGCCATCGGCATGTGCGGTCTGATCAAGCGCGAGGAGCTCGACGGCATCGACCTTGGCTACGCATTCTTGCCGGACAGTCAAGGGAAGGGCTTCGCCTGCGAGGCCGGGAAGGCGGTGTTGGATTACGCCAACAAACAGCTGGCACTACAAGCAATCCTCGCCATCGTGTCACCGGGGAACGAAAAGTCGATTTCCGTTTTGCAAAAACTCGGCTTTGGCTTTGTAAAGATCATTCACCTGCGCGCCACCGATACCGGTACCTTTCTTTATCGATTTGAAAGCCGCCAACCGTGACAGGCCTGAGACATTCTCCAGGTTAAGACTTTCGCCGGACCCGACGCGGCGCGATGATGCGCCGGGGACATCCTTTTGTCCTGCGCGGCCAACTAAAGTTACGGTATAGTAAGCATTCCTTTGCGGAAACTCAGGATTTCCTGACATTTCTTCCCACAACGACAGCCTGAACATTAAAAGAAACGGATAAAAATTGAAAATAGCATTGTCGCAAAATACGATCCGCGGCGCGATCGCCCTGATGCTCTGTGCGAGTGCATCGGCCGCCATGGCGCAAAGTTCGGTGACTGTGTACGGTTTGGTGGACACGGGATTGGAATACGTAACGAACACCAACGCCGCCGGCGATTCCGCCATCAAGATGCCGTCTCTGACGGGCTCCTTTCCGTCGCGGCTGGGCTTTCGCGGCGCCGAGGATCTGGGCGGCGGCCTGTCGGCCGTCTTCACGCTGGAGGCGGGGCTGGCGCTGGACACCGGCACCCTGGGCCAGGGCAACCGCCTGTTCGGACGTCAAGCCTCGATCGGCTTGAAGGGCGATTTCGGCACTGTCACACTGGGCCGCCAGGTCAACATGACCTTTATGTCGATGCTGAAATCGGATGTGATGGGACCGAATCTGTTCTCCATTAGCAGTGTGGACGCCTACATCCCGAACGCGCGCAGCGACAACGCCGTCGGCTACCTCGGCAACTTCCATGACGTCGTCATCGGCGCGACCTACAGCACCGGCCGCGACGCTTCGTCGGCAGGCGGCCCGTCCGCCACCAACTGCCCGGGCGAAGTGGCTGGCAACGCCAAGGCTTGCCGCCAGGTGACGGGCCTGATCGGCTACGAAACCAAGTCCTTCGGCCTGAACGCTTCCTATGACATCATGTACGGCAACACCGGCGCCGCCTTCGGCCTGACCAGCAGCGCCAACACCGACAAGCGCGTCAGCGTCAACGGCTATGTGATGGCCGGCGCCGCCAAGATCGGCGGCGGCGTGATGGACCGCACCACGCGCGCGGCCACCGGGCTGACCGAATCGGACTTGTATTACCTGGGCGTGAGCTACCCGGTCGCGCCGCAGACCACGCTCGATACGCAGATCGCCAAGCGCGACGTCAAGCACAGCGGTGCGGACGCCACCCTGCTGGTGGCCCGCCTGACCTACTCCTTCACGAAACGCACCGCCGTCTATGGCGCAGTGGGCCACATGAAGAATGCCGGCCTGTCGGCGATCGCACTGGACGCCGGCGGTACGGTAGGGGTGGGAAAATCGCAGAACGGTCTGATGACCGGCTTGCGCCACACTTTCTAACGCTGAACACAACCTCAGGAAGCTATCCATGAACGTCATACGCAAGCTGTTGTTCGTACTCATTTCCATGTTCGCCCTTCTCGGCCCGGCCGTTGCTGGCGACTACGGCACCGCCAGCGAGGCGATCGCTCATGTAAAAAAGGCGGCCGCATATCTGAAGGCGAACGGCAAGGAAAAGGCCTTTGCCAGTTTCAACGATCCCAATGGAGCCTTCAAGGACCGTGATCTTTACATCGTGGTGCTGGACTTCACGGGCAAGATGCTGGCAAACGGATCGAATGCCAAGCTGGTAGGAAAAAACCTGATGGAACTGAAGGACACCGACGGAAAATACTTTGTGAAAGAGCAAGTGGAACTTGCCAAAACCAAGGGGAGCGGTTGGGTGGAGTTTAAATGGGTACACCCGGTGAGTAAGGTGATCGAACAGAAGGCGCTTTATCTCGAGGCGGTGGGCGACATCTTCGTGGGCTGCGGTACCTATAAAAAATAGGCTGCTTCGGCCGAGGCCTGAGCGCTGGACACGACGTCAGCGGCAGGTACGACGTCTGCGCGCCGGCTTGCCCGCAGGGCTCAGCCGGTGCTCGCCGGCGTCGACACCAGGTCGACCAACAAATTGCTTGCCGTTACCGAACGACCCCGGTACCCTTACCTTATCCACCGCTGCCAGCTTCAAGCACAGCGTCCGCCACGGCACGGCGGACAATATTCAATCAGCGCCGGCCTACGGTATGCGAGACAGAGCAATGAATTTACGTGACTTTAGAATCGGAACCCGCTTAGGACTGGGTTTTGGCAGCATCTTGCTGATTCTGGTGGCGATGGTATGTTCGGCCAATTACCTCAGTTACCTCAATAAGAGCCATCTGACCACGGGCTTGGAGCTGGCGGTTGCGAAGAACCTGCAGACCGCGGCGATGAAGAGCGCGATGCTGGAAACCGGCATCGCGATGCGAAATATTGGTTTGCAGCCCGACGTCGCCCTGATGCAAAAAGAGGAAGAAACGGTCAAGGACCAGCGCAAACGCTATGTGGCGGCGATCGGCGCCTTGAAAAACCTGGGCCTCAATGAGGTCGAGATGAAGGCGCTGTCCGACATCGCGGCCTTGGACGCGGGCGTGGACGCCGCCTTCAAGGATGCGCTTGGCCTGGCGATGGCCTTTAACAGCGAAGCCGCGGCCCAGGTCATCGCCGATCGAATCGATCCCTTGAACCGCCGGACGCTGGTCATGATCAATCGGCTGGTCGATATGCAAGTGGCCGCCCAGCGCGACCTGATGGTCGATTCGGTTGCGTCAGACCGCAAGCTGATGCTGATGCTGTTCGGGATGGGGGCGGTGGCGGTGGCCATCGGTGTGATATGCGCGCTGTTCATCACCCGTTCGATCACGGTGCCGCTTTCGGGTGCGGTGAAAGTGGCGCAACAGGTAGCCGCCGGCGTGTTGACTTCGCGGGTCCATGTCGAAGGTAGCGATGAAACCAGCGAACTGCTGCAGGCCCTGAAGGACATGAATTCCAGCTTGGCCAAGACGGTGGGCAACGTGCGCATCGGCACCGAGCTGATTTCCACTGCGTCGCTGGAAATCGCCACGGGCAACGCCGACCTGTCGGCGCGTACCGAGTCGCAGGCCAGCTCGCTGGAGGAAACCGCATCGTCGATGGAGGAACTGACCTCCACTGTGAAGCAGAATGCCGACCATGCGCGCCACGCCAGCCAGTTGGCCGTGTCGGCGTCGTCGGTGGCGCAGCAGGGCGGCGGCGTAGTGGCGCGGGTGGTCGAGACCATGGGGTCGATCAAGACCAGCTCCAGCAAGATCGTCGACATCATCGGCGTCATCGACGGCATCGCTTTCCAGACCAACATCCTGGCGCTCAACGCGGCGGTCGAAGCGGCGCGCGCCGGCGAACAGGGCCGCGGCTTCGCGGTGGTGGCGTCCGAGGTGCGTAACCTGGCGCAGCGCTCGGCCGGCGCGGCCAAGGAAATCAAGGAATTGATCGGCGATTCGGTCAACAAGGTCGATGCCGGCAGCGCGCTGGTCGACGAAGCCGGCCAGACCATGGCCCTGATTGTCAGCTCGATCAAACAGGTGGCCGACATCATGGGCGAGATCACCGCCGCCACCCAGGAACAGAGCAGCGGCATCGAGGAAGTCAACCAGGCCATCACGCAAATGGATGAGATGACGCAGCGCAACGCGGCGCTGGTCGAGGAAGCCGCGGCCGCAGCCGAGAGCATGCAGACGCAGGCGCAGAAACTGGCGCGGGTGGTCGGCATCTTCAAGCTGTCGGATGGTGAACCTGGGCGCAATCCGGCAAGCATGCCGACGGTGTCTACAGCCAAACTGGCCATTCCTAAAAAAACGGTGTTAGTGTCGCATTAGCCAAGCCGCGATCCGACGGGCATCGCCGAATACTACGCGCTCATATAGCCTTCGGCGATTTTTGGTGTCAACGAAACCGGCCCCGCCAGTGCAGGGGAAATGCGAAGTTCGCACAGTGCCCGGCACAAGAGAGTAAACTGGCGGTTTAGTAGCCTTCCGCGAGCCTTCCCATGTCCGTCAATGCCCTCCCGTTGTTCTCCGATCT
>CAMLHI010000276.1 GCA_946479705.1 uncultured Oxalobacteraceae bacterium | reverse complement strand
GACCGCGAGTTCCTGACCCGCGGCGGCGTGTTCACCGACAGCATGATCGATGCCTACATCGATCTGAAGATGCAGGACGTGCAGCGCATGCGCATGACCACGCACCCAGCTGAATTCGATATGTACTACTCGCTGTAATCGAGTCGATAGCGATTCGATACTTGGCTTGTCGCCCTTGCCAGACCCCTTAACGGACTGGCAAAGAGTGCACAAAATAAGTGTCTGAAAGCATCAAAAAACGCGGGGAGAGCCACGGCTTTCCCCGCGTTTTTTATTGGATGTTGTATAGTCGGATGGGACTTCACCACTGCGCGCCCCGGGCGCGCCACCTTGAACTGATGGCAATAACAACGAAGCAATTCTGGTTCGGGCTGCTCTTGCTGGCCGCCGGCGCGCTGCCGCAGGCCTGGGCCGCCGGCATCTTCCTGTGCGTCGATCCGAACGGCCGGCGCGAACTGACCGACGTCAGCAAACCCGGCTGCAAGGAAATCAATGTGCCGGGCGCGATCGCCGCCCCGGCCGGGCGTCCCGGCGTGCCCAATCCGTCCACGCGCGCCGGTGGCGGCAGTGGCGCGGCGGCGGCGGCAGCGGCCTCGCAAGCCAGCTTCCCCAAGGTCGACAGCGCCCAGCAAAAGGCGCGCGACAACGACCGCAAAGAGATCCTCAACGACGAGCTGCGCAACGAGCAGCGCAAGCTGGGCGAGCTGCGCAGCGAATACAAGAACGGCGAGCCGGACCGTCACGGCGACGAGCGCAACTACGCCAAATACCAGGAACGGGTCGGACAGATGCGCGACAACATCAGCCGCGCCGAAAAGAACATCGAAGCGCTGCGGCGCGAACTCGGGACCATCAAATGAGCACGACCCATTCTTCCCACCATGATGCCGCGCTGGCCGGCCTGGACTTGCTGGCTTCGGCCGTGCTGCTGATCGACGCCGACGGCCTGGTCAGCTACGCCAACGCGGCCGCCGAAAACCTGCTGGAAAACTCGCTCAAGTCGATGCAGGGCAGTTCGCTGTTTTCCCAGTTTCTCAACGCCGAGGAGCTGGTCAGCCTGTGCGAGCAGGCCGCCGCCCACAAGTACGCCGACCTGCGCCAGGAATTGATGCTCGAGCGCAGCGGACGCGAGGCGCTGCACGTGCACAGCATCGTCAGCGCCGATGGCGAGGGCGGGGTGGTGGTCGAGCTGCGCGAAAACGTCCAGCAGCTCAAGCTCGACCGCGAGGAACGCATCCTCGACCAGAGCCAGGTCAACAAGGAACTGGTGCGCAACCTCGCGCACGAAATCAAGAACCCGCTGGGCGGCATCCGCGGCGCGGCCCAACTGCTGGAAATGGAACTGCAATCGCGCCAGCTGAGCCAGCTGAAGGAATACACCCAGGTCATCATCAAGGAAGCCGACCGCCTGCAAACCCTGGTCGACCGCCTGCTGGCGCCGCACCGCCGTCCGCACATCGTCGGCGACGTCAACATCCACGAAGTGTGCGAGCGCGTGCGCAGCCTGATGCTGGCCGAATTTCCCACCGGCCTGAGCATCCGGCGCGACTACGACGCCTCGATTCCCGAATTCCGCGGCGACAAGGAACAGTTGATCCAGACCGTCCTGAACATCGCCCACAACGCCGCCCAGGCCCTGGCCGAGAAGATTGCCGCGGGCGACGCCGAGATCGTCTTCAGGACGCGCGTGGGGCGCCAAGTGACGCTGGCGAAGGTTCGTTACGGCCTGGCATTAGACTTGCATATCATCGACAATGGACCGGGAATACCACCGCAAATCCGCGACCGCATTTTCTATCCCCTGGTATCGGGACGGGAAGGCGGCAGTGGCCTCGGGCTGACTTTGGCGCAAACCTTTGTGCAACAGCACATGGGGGTAATCGAGTGCGAAAGCCGGCCCGGATTGACGGATTTCCGCATCCTGCTGCCGTTGCCATAAGCGCGGCCGCAGGTCGGCAAGCCGGGTCCAACCATCAGATCCATCGACCATGCGGGGAAGCGCGAACACATGAAACCAATCTGGATAGTCGACGACGACGCCTCGATTCGCTGGGTGCTTGAAAAAGCCCTGGCGCGCGAGAACCTGGCCACCAAGAGCTTTTCGAATGCGCGTGACGCGATGAGCGCACTGGAATTCGAAACGCCGCAGGTCCTGGTGTCGGACATCCGCATGCCGGGCGAGTCCGGCCTGGACCTGCTGCAAACCGTCAAGGCCCGCTTTCCCGGCCTGCCGGTCATCATCATCACCGCCTTTTCCGACCTCGATTCGGCCGTCGCGGCCTTCCAGGGCGGCGCCTTCGAATACCTGGCCAAGCCCTTCGACATCGACAAGGCTGTCGAGCTGATCCGCCGCGCGCTCGAAGAGAGCCTGCGCGAGACCAGCGTCGAGGCGGGCCCCTCGGACACCCCGGAAATCCTCGGCCAGGCCCCGGCCATGCAGGAAGTCTTCCGCGCCATCGGGCGCCTGTCGCAGTCGAACGTGACGGTGCTCATCACGGGCGAATCGGGCACCGGCAAGGAACTGGTGGCGCGCGCGCTGCACAAGCACAGCCCGCGCGCGGCCCAGCCCTTCATCGCCCTCAACACCGCGGCGATCCCGAAAGACTTGCTCGAATCGGAACTGTTCGGGCACGAACGCGGCGCCTTCACGGGCGCCCAGACCACCCGGCGCGGGCGCTTCGAGCAGGCCGAAAACGGCACCCTGTTCCTCGATGAAATCGGCGACATGCCCTTCGACCTGCAGACCCGTCTGCTGCGCGTGCTGTCCGACGGCCACTTCTACCGGGTTGGCGGACACCAGCCCATGAAGGCCAATGTGCGTGTCATTACGGCGACCCACCAGAATCTGGAGCAGCGCGTCAAGGATGGCCTGTTCCGCGAAGACTTGTACCACCGCCTCAATGTGATCCGCCTGCGCCTGCCCAGTTTGAGGGAGCGGCGCGAAGATATCCCTATTTTGGTGCGCCACTTTTTGGTGCAAAGCGCCAAACAGCTGGGCGTCGAGACCAAGCGCATGAGCGACCCCGCGCTGCAATTCCTGACCGGTTTGGAATTGCCCGGCAACGTGCGCCAGCTGGAAAACCTGTGCAACTGGATCACCGTGATGGCGCCCGGCCAGACCGTCGAGGTCAAGGACATGCCGCTGGAACTGACCCAGGGACAGGAGGGCGGCGCCGAGATCAACGCCTCGATGCTGCACCATCACGAGCCGGTCAACGGCTTCGGCGGCGTCGGCCAGGCGCCGCTGCCGGTCAACGGGTCCGGGGTGTCGCCGCTGACCGCCTCGGCCGGCTGGATCGGGCTGCTCGAGCTGCAGGCGGCCACCATGCTGTCGGCCGGTCAGAGCGAAGTGATGGACGTGCTCGGGCGCCAGTTCGAATCGGCCCTCATCAAGACCGCGCTCAAGCACACCCACGGCCGCAAGAACGATGCCGCCGTGCGTCTCGGCATCGGGCGCAACACCATCACCCGCAAGATAGCCGAGCTGGGGATCGACGGCGCCAAGGACGAGTGACCGCCCGCCCGCCGGTGCTGGTGTAAGCTAGCAACCTTACACCATCACCGCTCGGTCTCATGCTCATCAACTGCGTCGCCTACCAGGACGGCAAAAAACTCTCCGACATCCCGATCGAGGATATCAGCGACTACATCGAACGGCCCGGCTGCTTCGTGTGGGTGGCGCTGGCCGATGCCACGCCCGACGAACTGGCCGTGATGCAGCAGGAATTCGGCCTGCACGAACTGGCGGTCGAAGACGCCCTGCGCGGGCAGCAGCGTCCCAAGATCGAGGAATACGGCGACTCGCTGTTCGTGGTCCTGCAAACGGTCGAACGCACGGGCGAGGAACTGTCCGCCGGCGAGGTGCACATCTTCGTGGGCGTGAACTACGTGCTGTCGGTACGGCGCCACGTGGCCAACGGCTTCCTGGGCGTGCGCGCGCGCGCCGAACGCGAGCCGGAACTGCTGGCCAAGGGTTCCTCCTTCGTGCTGTACGCGCTGATGGACGCCGTGGTGGACCGCTATTTCCCCGTGGTCGACCTGTTGGAAAGCGAACTCGAAGCCATCGAGGAGCGCATCTTCACCAAAGGTGCGCAGCGCGCCAACATCGAGCATTTGTACGAGCTCAAGCGCAAGGTGCTGACCTTGCGCCACGCCGTCGCCCCGCTGACCGAGGCGATCGGCAAGCTGCACGGGGGCAGGGTGCCGTCGTTTTGCGTCTCCACCCAGGAATACTTCCGCGACGTGCAAGACCATCTGTTCCGCATCGGCAG
>CAMLHI010000275.1 GCA_946479705.1 uncultured Oxalobacteraceae bacterium | reverse complement strand
TGGCCTTCGACCTGGATCGCATGCGGATCGTCCTTGAGCTGGATGGCCAGCGCGCGCAAGGCCTGGCGCGATTCGGGCGTGAGCAGCGCTTCGCCCGGATCGAACAGCACGCTGGCATTGATCTCGACGCTGACGCCCTTGCTGTTTTGCGTGACGCGCACCTTGCCTTCGCGGACCAGCGGCGCCAATGTGGAAGTGAGATCCTGCGCCAGCCTGGTGAGCGACTGGCGCTCGCGCACCAAGGCATCGTTGCGGCGCTTCTGCAGCGCGTTCGGCAGCGGGAACATGGGCTGGATGTCACCCGTGCCGCTGACCTTGTCCTTGGTGCCGAAGGCGTCGCCCACGGCCACCGAGAACACCTTGTACTTGCCTTCGTTGACCACCGAAATGGCGTACATCACCACGAAGAAGGCGAACAGCAGCGTGATGAAGTCGGCGTACGAAATGAGCCAGCGCTCGTGGTTCTCGGTGTGCTCGTCGTATTTGCGGCGGGCCATGGTCAGGGCCGGGTCAGCAGGCTGGCGACGCGCTCTTCGATGACGCGCGAATGGTCGCCGCTGGCGATGTCGTAGAAGACCTCGGCGAGGATTTCGTACTGGGTCACCGTCTCGGCCACGATGCTCTTGAGCTTATTGCCGATCGGGTAAAAGAACAGATTGGCCAGGCCCACGCCGTAGATGGTCGAGACGAAGGCCACCGCGATGCCGCCGCCCAGCTTGGACGGGTCGGTCAGGTTTTCCATCACGTGGATCAGGCCCAGCACCGCGCCCAGGATGCCGATGGTGGGCGAATAGCCGGCGGCCGATTCCCAGATGCGCGCGGCCTGGCGCTCGCCGAATTCGAAGGCGGTGATTTCGGTTTCGAGGAGGCCGCGCAGCTTGTCGGGATGGATGCCGTCGACCACCAGGCGCAAGCCCTTCTGCACGAACTTGTCCTTGTTGTTGACCATGTACTGTTCGAGCGAGAGCAGGCCGTCGCGGCGCGCATGCTGGCTCCACACGGCGATCTCGCGCGCCAGCTTGGCGCGCCGGCTCGGCGGCGGCCGGAATACCCAGCGCAGCATGCGCACGCCGCGCAGGAAGGTCGGCCCTTCGGTTTGCAGCAGCACCGCGCCGGCGGTGCCGATGACGACAATGGCGAAGGCGGCCGGCTGCACCAGGGAGGCCAGCTTGCCGCCTTCCAGGCCGTGGCCGATCAGGAGACCGGCCAGCGCCAGCACCAGTCCCGCTATGCTGGCCCAGTCCACGCCTTCTCCTTGAGTGTGGCGCGCAGCCGTGCCACCGCCTGGGTGTGCAGCTGCGATACGCGCGATTCCGATACGCCCATGACGGCCCCGATTTCCTTGAGGTTCAGTTCTTCTTCGTAGTACAGGCCCATGAGGATCTTCTCGCGTGGGGGCAAGGCGTCGATGGCGTCGATGACGGCCTGGCGGAAGTCGCCGTCGAGCAGGCTGCGCAGCGGGTCGGCGTCGTCCACCGCGTAACGGTCGAGGAAGCTGTCGTTGCCGTCGTCGCCGTGGAAGTCTTCGTAGTACACCAGCTGGTGGCCGCCGCCGTCGGACAGCATGTCCTGGTAGTCGGCCAGCGAGAGCTTGAGCATCTTGGCCACTTCCGATTCGGTGGGCGGATGGCCGAGCTTTTGCTGCAGGGTGCTCATGGCTTGCTCGATCTTGCGCATGTTCTGGCGCATCGAACGCGGCAGCCAGTCGCTGTTGCGCAGTTCGTCGAGCATGGCGCCGCGGATGCGCAGCACCGCATAGGTCTCGAACTGGGCCCCGTGGGTTTCTTCGTAGCGGCTGATGGCGTCCAGCAGGCCGATCATGCCGGCCTGGACCAGATCATCGACTTCCACGCTGGGCGGCAACTTGGCCTTCATGTGGTGGGCGAGACGCTTCACCAACGGCATGTGTTCCGTCAGCAAATGGTCCTTGTTCGCTTTCCCTTTGGGCGTGTACATGCGTCGTGAATGAGGTGTTAGTTAAGCGCCAAAATGGGGTGTTCTCCCGGTACGGCCGAGCTGCGGAATGCCCGACATGGCAAACCGCCCGGCCAGCTGGCGAAATGCCACGGACGCGCCGGCCAGCGGAAAGGCATCGACCACGGCGCGGCCGAGCCGCGCGGCGCGGTGCAGATATTCGTCGGCCGGAACGGAGCCCATCGAGGTCAACTGCACAGCCAGGTAACGACTTGCCGCAGATGACATATTATCGTATACGACCTTGGCTTCGGCCTCGGATGCGTTGGTTACCAGAATGCCGAAGGGGCGCCGGCCCAGCTGCTGCGACAGGCGCTTGATCAGGGCATAGGCGGCGGTGATCGAGGCGGCGCTGGTGGAGACCTGCACCACGATTTCGGCGCTGGCCATGGCCGGTACCGGAAACATGCCGTCGGCGCCGAATTCGCCATCGACGATGACGATACCGGTCTGCTTGACCAGCACGTCGAAGGTCTTGGCCAGGCGGCGCGCTTCGTCGGCGCTGGTGCGGCTGGCGGCCTTGCCGGCCACGCGCGCCATGCTGGCCACGTTGAAGCCTTGCGGTGCGGCGTGGATGACTTCATTGAGCGCGCATTCCTGGCGCGCCACCTGCAGCACGCTGGGCGACTTGTCCAGCCCGAGGCGCTGGGCCACGCCATATTCGCGTTCGCAGGCATCGACGATGAGCACGTCGTTGCCCGAGCGCGCCAGCGATGCGCCCAGGTTGACCAGCATGGCGCCCTTGTCGTCCTGCGGGGTGGCCGAGAGAAAGCTGACGATGCGCGGGGTCGGCCCCGCCAGCATGCGGCGCAGGCCTTCTGCCTGGTCGAAATCGAAATTAGCCAAGGGACACCTCGCGCAGGCTGCGGTCGTTGTTGGCGTTGCTGGTGTTGGCCATCAGCAGCGGCAGTTCGGCGTCGGCGTACTGGCTGGCCGCGCTGTCCTTCTTCAGGCGGAAGGCGCGGTCGATCAGCATGGCGCGGTCGGCCAGGTGCAGGTCTTCCGGCACGCGCTGGCCGTTGGAGATGTAGAACAGGTTCAGTTTCTGGCGGATCACCACGTCGAGCACGCTGCCGATCGAGGCCGCCTCGTCGAGCTTGGTCATGATGCAACCGGCCAGGCCGCTGCCCTGGTAGGCGCGCACCACTTCGTTGAGGGTTTCGTTGGTCGAGGTCGAGTTCAGGCACAGCAGACGCTTCACGTCGGCGCCGCTTTCGCTCAGCATGGCCACCTGCTCGGCCACGTTATGGTCGCGCTGCGAGACGCCGACGGTGTCGATCAGCACGGTGTGCTTGTTGCGCAGTTCCTTCAGGGCGATGCGCAGGTCGGCTTCATCCTTGACCGAGTGGACCATCACGCCGAGGATCTTGCCGTAGATGCGCAGCTGTTCGTGGCCGCCGATACGATAGGCATCGGTGGTGATCAGGGCCAGCTTTTCCGGGCCGTGGCGCATCACGCAGCGCGCCGCCAGCTTGGCGGTGCTGGTGGTCTTGCCCACGCCGGTGGGGCCGACCAGGGCGAACACGCCGCCCTTTTCGAGGATTTCGTCTTCGTTGCTGATGGTGCTGAGGTTGCGCGACAGGACCGTCTTAATCCAGCGCAGGCTGTCTTCGGCGCTCTTGCCGGCGGGGAGTTTTTCGATCAGGTAGCGCGACAGGCTGGCCGAGAAACCGGCCGCCAGCATGTCGCGCAGCACGGCGGTCTTTTGCGGTTCGCGCTGCTGGGTGGTGCTCCAGGACAGCTCGGCCAGCTGGGTTTCCATCATGCCGCGCATGGCGCGCAGCTCGCTCATCATGCCGTTCATTTCGGCGGCGGCACTGTCCTTGGCCTGGGCGATGGCGGTCTGCATCATCGACTGCATTTGCGTGGTCATTTGCAGTTGCATGGCCGACATGTCGAACCCTTCCGGCTGCGGCGCGAAGGCGGGCGCGGCGCGGCGGTTGGCGTAGGACTCGGGCGGCAGCGACAGGTTCGGACGCGGCTGAGCCATTTCGGTTTCGTGGGCGGGCGAAGCCATCGAGGCCATGTCGTCATTGGCCAGGGCGAGGATTTCGACCACGCCATCGACCGGGCGGTTGGACAGGATGACGGCATCGGGACCGAGCGCATCGCGCACTTTGCGCAAGGCTTCGCGGGACGTTGCAGCTGTAAATTTTTTCACATTCATCGCCAAACTCCTGGGTACTGCGGGCGCGCTCTCCACATGAGGCACTGCCCATCTCACAGGAACCATTATTGACGATGCCAGGAAGAAACCATCGGGGGAGAAGGCGGGGAAAAGGGGGCTATTTCGGTGGGG
>CAMLHI010000274.1 GCA_946479705.1 uncultured Oxalobacteraceae bacterium | reverse complement strand
GTCACGTCGGGGGTCGCGGGTTCGAGTCCCGTCCGCTCCGCCAGCATCAAGAGAAAGGCCCGATTCGTCGGGCCTTTTTCCATTGGCGCTCCGCCTTGGCGCCCCGCCTTGGCGCGCCACCTCTCCTTAGTGCCCCGCGCGGCGCTTGGCCAATCCCACCTCGACCCGGTTGCGCCCCGCGCTCTTGGCCGTGTACAGCGCATGGTCGGCGCGCGCCAGGGCGGCATTGATATGCTCGGCCGCGTCCACCATCACCACCCCGATGCTCACCGTGAGCACCACCACCTGGCCATCGATGCCAAGGGGGGTGCTTTCGACCGCCGCGCACAGGCGTTCGGCGGCCTGCATGGCGCCGACGACGTCGGTGGCCGGCAGCAGCAAGGCGAATTCCTCGCCGCCCAGGCGCCCGAGGATATCCTGTTCGCGCAAGGTGGCCTGGGCGATGCGGGCAAAGGCGCGCAGGGCCTCGTCGCCAGCGGCGTGGCCGTAGCGGTCGTTGATGCGCTTGAAGTAATCGATATCGAGCATCATCATCGCCACCGACTGCTTCTGGCGCAGCGCCACCAGGCGCGCGCGCTCGGTCTGCTCGAAGAAGGCGCGCCGGTTGAGCAGGCCGGTGAGACTGTCGATGGTGGCCAGCTGGGCGAGCTTGGCATCGTCTTTTTCCTTGCACAGCAGCAGGAAGCCGAAGCTGTTGACGATCATCAGCAGGTAGGCCGTGACGTAAGTGAACGTCATCACCGCCTGGCCCGACAGCCAGGCGATGTCGCCGGCCAGCCCGACCCAGGCGTGCAAGCTCATGGCGGCGAAGAACACCAGGTCGTTGCCGCCGACAATGCGCTGCAGCACCGAGGCGCCGGGGGCGCGCAGCAGCAGCGAGGCGCGGCTGGCGGTGAGCAGGGCGAACAGCACGGAAATCATGGCGTTGACGATGCGCTGCTCGACACCGGCCAGGCAGGCGCCGCCATACGCCAGCAGCGCCAGCGCGCAGGCCGGGTACAATAAGCGGCGCCAGCGGCGGCAGCCGAAGAAGCTGATATAGGCCGACACTTCCGTCATCACGCCCAGCACCAGCACGGCGGTGGCGATGGCGGCGGACCAGGCCACGGAGCCGGCCGGCTCCACCCAAGCCAGGAAGTGGGCGCAGCCCTGGACCAGCTTGGCCAGTCGCCACGGCCGCAGGGCCGCATTGTCGGACCCGCTGCGGGCGTAGCCGCCCATGACGATGGCAAAGCCAAGGTTGCCGATGGCCAGCACCAGCATGAATGTCCGAACGTCGATCACACTTACACCTCGTGGTGGCACGGCACACCGGATCGCATGGTTTGGGCAAATCCGGCCTACATTATTCTCGGGTGCTGCCGTTACCAGAAATGGGCAAGTAAATTCTTAATGGCAACGATTATTTCCACAAGGAATTAAGTCTACACGAAAAAAACCGCTGCGTTTTTTTCGCGCGAATTTTCCATTGCCGATATGCCATGCCCGGTCCGATAGCGGATAATCGAGGGCAGTGCCCTTTTGGAGTTCACCCGATGTTTGGTTTTCTCAAGCCGCCCGCGCTGTCGCCGCGGCTGCACCGTCTCAAGAATTCAGTGCTGTTCAGTTCGCTCACGCCGCTGGAACTGAAGATCGTCGACGGCCTCATGCACGAACGCCGCTACCTGAGCGATGAAATCATCTTCGACGAAGGCGAGGAAGGCCAGGCGCTGTACGTGATCATGTCGGGCCGGGTGGCGATCCGGCGCGCCGCGCCCAATGGCTACCAGATCGTCACCGACCTGGAACCGGGCAGCATCTTCGGCGACCTCGCCCTGCTCGACAACACCCCGCGCAACGCCCAGGCGCGCGCGCTCGACAACTGCGAACTGGCGGTGTTCTTCCGCGCCGACTTCATGGGGCTGATGGAAACCGACGCCGTGATCGGCTACAAGATCTCGCTGGCGCTGGCGCGCCTGATGAGCCAGCGCCTGCGCGACTGGATGTCCGGCAGCACGCCGGTGGAAGCGCCATGACGAAGCTGCCGCCACCCTGGCGCACCACCTGGAGCGACGACCAGCTGGCCGGCCCGGTGGTCTGGCTCGGCATCATCGGCATCACCTGCCTGCTGCTGGTGGTGCTCGAACACACCCTGTTCCTGGCCGTGCCCTTCATCTTCGGCACGGTGCTGTACTACATCCTGCTGGCGCCCATGCAGCGCCTGATCCGCGCCGGCTTCGGCCAGGACGTGGCGGCCCTGAGCGTGGGCGTGATGTTCTTCTGCGTGGTGGCGCTGGTGCTGGCCGGGCTGTCGTCCTTCGTGGCCGTGCCCGACCAGCCCTGGCGCGAGGTGCTGGGCCACTACATCGAGGGCGGCCTGCGCTTCGTGCGCCACACCCTCAGCCTGCTCGAACAGAAATCCTCGCTGTTCGACCAGATGAACGTCACCTCGCTGGTCAACAAGCGCTTCAAGGTATTCACCGACACCTTCGCCCAGAAGTACCTGTACGGCATCCTGGTGACGGTGATCAGCTGGCTGCCCTCGCTGCTGCTGGCGCCCTTCCTCACCTACTTCTTCCTGCGCGACGGCGCCCGCTTCAAGATGTTCCTGGCGCGCGGCGTGCCCAATGCCTTCTTCGAGCGCGCCCTGTTCCTGATGCACCAGGTCGACCAGACCGCGCGCCGCTACTTCGAAGGCTTGCTCAAGCTGACCGTGATCGACACCGTGGTGCTGGCGCTGGGCCTGTGGGCCATCGGCGTGGGCGCCCCGCTGCTGCTCGGTTTCGTCTCGGCGGTGCTGGCCTGGATTCCCTTCGTCGGCTCGGTGGTCGGCTGCATCATGGTAGTGATGGTGGCCACCACCGACGCGCCCGCGAATCCCCTGATCGGCTACGGCGCCATCGGCGTGTTCGTGGCCGTGCGCCTGCTCGACGACTTCGTGTTCATGCCGCTGACCCTGGGCCGCAGCCTGAAGATCCATCCCATGATGACGGTACTGATGATCTTCATCGGCGGCGCGCTGGCCGGCGTGGCGGGGCTGATGCTGGTGCTGCCGCTGTTGGGCGTGGTGATGGTGATCGGCGAAACCCTGGGCCGCCTGATCACCAATCCGCGCCTGCAGGCACGCCACCGGAATGCCATGGAGCTGCGCAAGCGCCAGGCCAGCGCCGACCTCAAGGTGTAGAGAGCACCATCGAGAAGAACGACTGGTTGGGGCCGTTGGACAGCTTGAAGAACAGCTTGTTGCGGCCTTTGTTGAAGTGCACCATGCGGGTGTCTTCGTTACGGTTGTAGTCGCTCACGTAGCGATTGCGCGTGTCGTAGATGGAGTTAAAGAACCACTGCTTGTTGAGGTTCCCGCCCTTCCATATCAGCCGGTCGTTCAGGGAGACCTGGACGTCGTCGTCGGCGCCGATCCAGGCTCTCAGGTCGCGGGCCTGGTCCATGAAGACTTCGGTGTAGCCGTAATAGACCGAATCCTCGACCTGGTCGGGCGGCGCCAGCGGGTAGCTGGTCGCGTTCACGTAGCGCCACTTGAGCAGGCGCTTGTCCTTGCCGTAGTAGACGGCGTCCAGCAGCACCGCCTTTTCGGGCGGATAGGAGGGATTGGCGAACAGCCCGCCCTCGTGCTGGCCGGCGAACGGGCCGATGATGTACCAGCTGTTGAGATAAACGCGGTTGGCGTACTGCCCGCCCGCTCCCAGGATGCGTCCCTGGCCCTTGACCATCGGCTGGCCGTCGAGCGGAGGAATCTTGCCGATGCCCTTGTCGAAAAACGCCCCGCCCCAGCGGTAGTTCTTCGACGTCAGCTGTTCGATGCGGTCGCCCGCACCGATAAAGTCGGCGATCTCGGCGCGCACGGCGTTGCCGGTATTGCCGCCCTGGCCCATGCCGTGGCCCGCGCCGCTACCGCCGGCGTCGTCCGGATTGGGCTGGCCAGCCATGGCTCCGGCCCCACCGGCGGCACCTTGCACTGCCACGCCGTTTTCCCTGGCGTCGAGCTGCTGCTGGCGCTTGGCCAGCGCGGCGCGTGCCTTGGTCTCGAGCGCGGCGATTTCCCCGGCCGCCTGCTCCGCGCTCACCTCGGGCGGCGCGGGCGCAGGGATGGAGGCCTGGGCGAGCGCGGACGCAGGCTCGGGCGCGGGTTGTGCCGGCCCGGCCTCCTTGGGCTGCGGCGCGGTCTCCTTGGGCTGCGGAGGCTTGCCCGTCAGCTTGGCCAGTTCCTCGGCCTGGATTTCCTTGTCCAGCTTATCGATGTCCTTGGCCAGTTCGCGCGCCTGTTCGAGCATCTCGCGCGGCGAATCGG
>CAMLHI010000273.1 GCA_946479705.1 uncultured Oxalobacteraceae bacterium | reverse complement strand
ACATCATCGGCGTCATCGACGGCATCGCCTTCCAGACCAACATCCTGGCGCTCAATGCGGCGGTGGAAGCGGCCCGCGCCGGCGAGCAGGGACGCGGCTTCGCGGTGGTGGCCAGCGAAGTGCGCAACCTGGCGCAGCGCTCGGCCGGCGCGGCCAAGGAGATCAAGGAACTGATCGGCGACTCGGTCGGCAAGGTCGACAGCGGGGCGCGCCTGGTCGACCAGGCCGGCGTGACGATGAAGGAAATCGTCACCAGCATCCAGCGCGTGACCGACATCATGGGCGAGATCACCCAGGCCAGCCAGGAACAGACCGCGGGCCTGGACCAGATCAACCACGCCATCGGCCAGATGGACGCCATCACCCAGCAGAATGTGGCGCTGGTGGAGGAGGCCGCGGCCGCGGCGGGTTCGCTGCAGGACCAGGCCAGTGTGCTAAGCAAGGTAGTGGGCGTGTTCAATCTGGACGAGGTACCGGGCCAGCGCGCCGAGCGTGCGGCGCCGGTCCCCGTGCGCAAGCCGGCGGTGGCAGCAGCCCGTCCGGCCAGGGCGGCCGCGCCGCGCGCGCAGGTGACGGCCGACGCCAAGGCGCCCGTCCGGCCGAACTTGAACAAGAAGCCGGCGATGGCGAGCGAGGATTGGGAAGAGTTCTGATTTTGGAAGATCCAGCCCGGTGCCGCTCCTGCCAGATCCTACTTTGAGCGCGCTGGGCGGTATGCCGGCGCAATTTTTATTTCGTGGAAAAAAAGAGACAATCGCGGTTCAGTTTAGCGCATGGGCCATAGCTTGCAGGCCGAGAAAAAGGGGCAAGAATGGCGCTAAATTCATCTTTGCTTATTCGCAACTTGTTTGCTATAGTCAACTTAATCTGATTCCACGCATAAACATATAACGACGCCAAATATGCGTGGCGCATCGGATCCAGGACAGGCCACGCGCCGCCTGAACAGCACTATTCAATCTGAAATCGGTGGACAGGGAGCAGTCTAGGGTAGGACGATCGTGGTTACTGGAGGAGCGATGATGAGCAATCATGCGGTGGCAGAGGAATTGAAAACGGCGCTGATACCTGCGCTGGCTGGAACAAACATCTATTGGCACTCGGGAAAGGTTACGGCAGCGCACCGCCGCGAGCATTTCGGCCAGGCGCCGGCCACGGTCTGGCTGACCGGCCTGTCCGGGGCCGGGAAGTCGACCCTGGCCTACGAGCTGGAAAAAATGCTGCTCGACACGGGACATCCTTGCTATGTCCTCGATGGCGACAACATCCGCCATCACCTCAACCGCGATCTGGGCTTTACCGCGGCCGACCGGCGCGAGAACCTGCGCCGCACGGCCGAAGTGGCCCGGCTCATGAATGAAGCCGGCCTGATTGTCATCAGCGCCTTCATTTCGCCACTGCGCGAGGACCGCGCGATGGCGCGCGAGATCATCGGCGCCGAGCAGTTCGTGGAAGTACACGTCAGCACCAGCGTGGCGGTGTGCGAATCGCGCGATCCGAAAGGCCTGTATGCCCGTGCCCGGGCCGGCAAGATCAGCGATTTCACCGGCATCTCGGCGCCCTACGAACATCCGGAGTCGCCCGCGCTCATGATCGACACGGCCAGTACCCGCATCGACGACGCCACCCGTACGCTGTACAACCACCTGGCCCAGCGTCCGGTGAACCCATGACGGCGCCAGCCATCACGGCGCCGGCCTTCGATGTCTTCAACGGCGATGCGGACGGCATCTGCGCCCTGCATCAATGGCGCCTGGCCTGGCCGGCCGAGCATGCCACGCTGGTCACCGGCGTCAAGCGCGACATCGCCCTGCTCGACACGCTGGCCGGCGTCACGCACGCCCAGCTGGCCGTATTCGACATCTCCATCGACGCCAACGCGCCCGCGCTGGAGCGCCTGCTGGCCGATGAAGCCAGCGTGAGCTGGTTCGACCATCATTCGGCGCGCCTGGCCAAGGCCCATCCGCGCCTGCAGCTGTTCTGGGACGACGCCCCCGACGTCTGTACCAGCCTGCTGGTGGACCGCCAGCTCGAGGGCCGCTACCGCCAGTGGGCGGTGGCCGCCGCCTTCGGCGACAACCTGGCCGGCCCGGCGCGCGCGCTGGCCCATACCATGGGCTGGTCGCCCAGCCACATCGCCAGCCTGGAAGAACTCGGCACGCTGCTCAACTACAACGCCTACGGCGAGCGCGTCGAGGACCTGCACGTCGCGCCCGAAGCCTTGTACCGCGCCCTGCATCCCTACACCGACCCGCGCGAGTTCGCGCTCAGTTCGCCCTTGTACCGCCTGCTCGACGAGGGCTACCGCGACGACTGCGCGCGCATGCATGCGCTGGGCGCGCAGTGGCACTGGAGCCATGGCGAAATCTACGTGCTGCCCAACGCGCCTTGGGCACGGCGGGTCTCGGGCATGTTCGCCAACCGCCTTGCAGCCTGCCAGGATGGACGCTCGTTCGCCGTCCTGAGCGAGAACGCCGACGGCACTTTCGTGGTCAGCGTGCGCTCGGGCCAGCCGCTCGAACGTGCCGCCAACGACCTGTGCGCCGGGTTCGCCGGCGGCGGACGGCGCCTGGCCGCCGGGATCAACCGCCTGCCCGCCAGCGACATCGACCATTTCGCCCAGCGCTTTTGCGCCTACTTCGGCGCCGAGGGCGTGAAGCCGGGCGCTGCCTGACACTGCCGCATGCATCACCACGAGGTCGCGTGGTGCGACCCGCCGACGTTCTACCTGAGGAGAGAAGTATGGAATCGAGCAAGTCCAATGAAGCACCGCGTCCACGTCCCTTGTTGATGGTGCCGCTGCGCCGCTGCGGCAGCCATGCGCTGCGCCTGCGCCTGAATTTCAATCCCGAGTTTTATTCCCCGTATCCGCTGCACATCGTCGACTTCATGCCGCTGGTGCCGCTGTACGGCGACCTGGCCGACGACCGCGCCTATTTCCGCCTGGTGGTCGACGTGGTCGGGCTGCAGTCGGTGAGCATGGTCAAGTGGCCCGGCATCGTGTTCGATCCGGTCGAGATTTTCGAGAGCATCCGGCACGACACCCGCAGCGTGCACCGCGTGGTGTGGGAACTGCTGCTGCGCTCCGGCGCGCAAAAGGGCGCCCGCATCGTGATGGACAAGTCGCTCGATAGCGTGCACTACGCCGACGAGCTCATGACCCTGTTCCCGGATATGCTGTTCGTGAACGTGGTGCGCGATCCGCGCGCCCAGGTGGCCTCGATGAACCGCGCCATCATCCACGACTTCGACAGCACCCTCAACGCGCGCACCTGGGCCGCCGCCCACCGCGCCTCGCGCCAGCTGGTCGAGCGCTTCCCCGATCGCGTGCTGACCCTGCGCTACGAGGACTTTCTCGCCGACCAGGAAGCGACCCTGAAATCGCTGTGCGGCTTCCTCGGTATCGAATTCCTGCCGCAGATGCTCGATGTGAGCCATTCGCCGGAAGCGCACCAGATCGCCAAGCTGTCGGCCCTGTGGGCATCGAACTGCTTCGCGCCGATCGCCGCCAACGCGGACAAGTTCAAGCAGCAGCTATCGAGCGAAGAAATCCGGGTCATCGAAACGCTGACCCAGGACGATATGCGCCGCTACGGCTATGAACTGATGACGGCGGCCGACGCCAGTATTGGCGAGGAGACCCTGGAGGCCGCGCAGGCGCGTTCGGCCATCGCCCGGCAGGCTGCCTGGGGCGAACTCGAAGAGGGGAATTTCCGCGATTTCATCCTGCGCAAGATGCGCGCCGACTATCTGGCGCAAGTACGCGCGCGGCTGGAGCAGGGTGGGGTGGCGGCCAGCGCCGCCAGGCCGGTCAAGCTGGATGTATTGAAGGGGGCGTTCGAAGTTACGGACTGACCCGAACGAAAAAAAGCTGGCGCGCGGCATTGCCGGTGCCAGCTTTTTTTGGGGGGGCGGGATTTACGCCTGTTCGAACTCCGATGCCGGTGCCGCGCTGCCATTGGCACGCAAGCGCGCCGGTGCAGCAGGGCGTTTCGGCGCCGGTTTCGCCACCGGCAGGCGCGATACCGTGGCGCTGCGTCCCACGGACGACGCCACGGTGCTCAGCCTGAATACACTCACCACCTCGGACAGGCGGCCCGCCTGATCCTGCATCGAGGTCGAGGCGGCGGCCGACTCTTCCACCAGCGCGGCGTTCTGCTGCGTCACGTCGTCCATCTGCGAAATCGCCTGGTGGACCTGCTCGATGCCGATCGCCTGCTCGTCGCTGGCGGTGGCGATTTCGCCGATGATGCCGGTGACGCGCTTGACGCTCTGGACGATCTCTTCCATCGTGGCGCCGGCCTGGTCCACCAG
>CAMLHI010000272.1 GCA_946479705.1 uncultured Oxalobacteraceae bacterium | reverse complement strand
GGTCGACAATGATGCGCGCCGTCTCGGCCGCGCGCACGTAGGGCGAGTGCAGCACGACGTTGGGGCGCTGCCCGGCAGGCAGCGTGCCGAACCAGTCGCCCAGTGCGCGCGCCTGCTCGCTGCCCAGCGGCGAGAGCGGCACGTCGATGTCGCGTTCGGCGATGTCGATCGACAGGCCCTTGGCGGCCTCGGCCGCGTCACGCGCCACGTTGCCGGCGCTCTGCCCGTGGCGTACCAGCCAGATGTCCTGTGGCCACTTCTGTTCCATGCTCGTTCCGTTCATGTTGACATCGAGTCATCATAGACGGATTCGGGCGCCCCTCAGCGCACGATACGGCGCGTTCACACAGCCGCTTCCGCCTCGTCCAGGTCGGCGTCGGCGTCGCGCCGGAAGGCTTGCAGGTCGGTCTGGCCCAGCAGCCGCGCGGTCAGCGTGCCGGCCGTGATCGAGCCGCTGACGTTGAGGGCGGTGCGGCCCATGTCGATCAGCGGTTCGATGGAAATGAGCAAGCCGGCCAAGGCCACCGGCAGGTTCATGGCCGACAGCACGATCAGGGCGGCGAAGGTGGCGCCGCCGCCGACCCCGGCCACGCCCACCGAACCGAAGGTGATGATGGCCAGCAGCGGGGCGATGAAGCCGGGCTGCCACGGATCGATGCCCACGGTGGGCGCGATCATCATGGCCAGCATGGCCGGATAGATGCCGGCGCAGCCGTTCTGGCCGATGGTGGCGCCGAAGGACGCGGCCACGTTGGCGATGCCTTCCGGCGTGCCCAGCCGGGTGGTCTGGGTTTGCACCGACATGGGAATGGCGCCGGCGCTGGTGCGCGAGGTGAAGGCGAACGCCAGGACCGGGAAGATCTTCCTGACGTAGCGCGCCGCGTTCAGGCCGCTGGCGGCCACCAGCAGCAGGTGCACGCAGAACGTCAGCAGCAGGGCGCTGTAGGACGCCGTCACGAAGGTCAGCAGCTTGACGAAGCCAGCCAGGCTGGAACCGGCCACCACCTTGGCCATCAGGGCGAACACCCCGAACGGGGTCAGGCGCAGCACCAGCGTCACCATGCGCATGACGATGGCGTGGGCCACCTCGATGAAGCGCTGGAAGGAGGCGAACAGGGCCGCCTGCCTGGCCGCGATGCCGTTGGCGGCCACGCCGATGAACAGCGAAAACACCACCACCGCCATGGTCGAGGTGCTGCGCGCGCCGGTCATGTCCTTGAAGGGATTGGTGGGGATGAAGCTGAGCAGCATGCCGGGCAGGGACAGCGCCTGGGTGGTGCCCAGCGCACTGACCAGGCTCTGGCCTTCGGAGAGCTCGGCCGCCGAGGCGCTCAGCCCGACCGCCGTGAGGCCGTACAGCCTGGCCATGGCGATACCGATGGCGGCGGCCACGGTGGTCGTGCCCATCAGTATGACGATGGTCAGGGCGCTGATCATGCCCAGCGATGTGGCATCCTTGAACTTGAGCACCGCTCCGATGATCGACACCATGATCAGCGGCATGACGATCATTTGCAGCAGCTTCACGTAGCCGCTTCCGACGATGTCCAGGTAGCTGCCGGTGAGCGCGACGGTGGGCGAGGCCGCGCCGTAAGCGAACTGGAACAGCGCGCCCAGCAGCAGCCCCAGGCCGAGGCCGGCGAATACGCGCAGCGTGAACGAAACGTGCGCCGCCTGCAGGCGATACAGCCCGAAGCACACCGCGAGCGCGGCGAGCAGGTTGAGGGTCAACGATAGGTCGAACTGCATGGCTTCCTTGTCGGGGAAATTGGCGGCGCGGGTAGCGCCGTGTCCCCGAACGCTACCATGAATCCACAGGCGAGCGCCGGCGCACGGAATTACCCGTTGGGGCAAATGGTGTTGTACAGTCTGGGGCAGGGCTGCAGGCCCATCCGTTGATTCACCACCGAGGAGAAAACCGCATGGGCATGGGCAAGGTCACACCGATACTGCGCATTTTCGATGAAGCGAAGGCGCGCGAATTCTACGTCGGCTTTCTCGGCTTCCAGGTCGATTGGGAACACCGCTTCGAACCCGGCATGCCGCTCTATATGCAGGTCACGCGCGAAGGCTGCGTGCTGCATCTGTCCGAGCATTATGGCGATTGCTGTCCCGGCGCGGCCATGCGCATCGAGGTCGGCGACGTCGATGCCCTGCAGGCCGAGCTGGCGGCCAGGCAGTTCAAGTATGCCCGTCCGGACGTGCAGGAGATGCCGTGGGGCTCGCGCGACATGGCGGTCAAGGATCCCTTCGGCAACCGCCTGACCTTCACCACGCCGATCGGTAGCTGAGCCTGGCCGGGGCGTCCGGCTTGTGCGCTAGGCGGCGCCCGCGGCGTCGATAGCCTGCCTGGCCCAGGCCAGCAGTTCGGCCTGATCCTCAAGAATATGCTCTGGCGCCGCGTAGTATTTGCGGACCTTGACGATGCCCTTCTTGGTGCTGTAGCTGAAGGGCTCGCTGCCGGCGTGCTCGTACGCTGGCCGGGTGCTGTCGCTGACCCGAAAATACAAGGTGTTGCCCATCACCATGGCGAACTGCGCGCCGTGGAACTTGATCGCGTGGCCGCCAAAAAACGTAGCGGCGTCAAGCCGGCCGAGCGGCGCCAGCAGCTCGTACACGTACTGGACGAACTCGGCGCTGGCGCTCATTGCTTGCTGGCCAGGCCCTTGTGCAGCAGCGCCGTGACCACGCTGCCCACGTCCGTGCCTTGCTCGAGCGCCAGGGCGTTGAGCTGGGCGATCAGGTCGCTGTTGAGCTTGGTGGCAAAGGGCACCAGGCCCAGGGCCTGATCGCGGCGGCGCTGCTCGCGCCGGTCGATGGCGACCTCGGCCTTGCCGAATTCATTGGCGCCAGGGGCCACCATCTTGCCCATCAGTTTCTTGGCATCGCTTTTGGCCATTCCGGTCTTTTTCATGGTGTGTCTTTCGTGAGGTGCTGCGTGGGGGAGATGAAAGAAAGGCCATGCGCCGAAGCGGATAAGCTTTTTCTGTACGACTCAAATCGGGTGGTCGGCCATGCAGGCGTCGACGCGGGGGCCGGGAATGAGCAGGCGGTCCCGCTTGCGGATACCGGGTTTCTGAACCGGACGTGGAGGAAATCGCCCGCGATTGTTTCATGGTTCCTGCTCTGGCGTCAAGATTTCAGCGCGCAGCTTTCGGGGCGGCCTGGCGGACGCAAGCTCAAGTGGAAAATCCCTCCTGCCGTAGCGTGCTCTGGAAGTAGCGTAAAATCGCAACGTTATTGGGAAGCATGAATATGAAAAATAAGAAGAAGCATATACCGGCCGCCGCGGCCGAGCTCAATGAAACGCGGGCCACGTTCCGCCTGGTCGTGAAATCGATTGCGGCCGCAGCCGGGGCGCTGCCATGAAATTCCTGCAACGCTTGCCGCTGTTGTGGAAAATGCTGTTCCCGCTCGCGCTCGCCGCGATGTGTTCGCTGGTCTACCTGGGCTCGTCCACTCTGGTCCTCAAGCACAACAACAGCCGGCTCGCCGACGTGCGCGACGTACAGTTCCCGGTGTTGGTCATGAGCACGGACAATGTCGGCGCCCTCGACAAGATCATCGAGAAACTCAACGACGCGGCCAATTCCGGCGAAACCGAGCCGTTCAGGGCGGCAGGGGCGATTGCCCTCAAGGTGCGCGCCAATTATGCCAAGCTGCGCGCCGTCGATCCCGCCCACGCCGAAGAGTTCCAGCGCCTGGCCGCCGAGTTCGACGCTTACTTCGACGCCGCCAGTTCCGTCGCGCGCGCGATGATGGACAAGACCGGGGTGCCCGATGCGCAGTCGCTGCAAGCGATGTCGGCCAGGCTCGACACCTACCGCCTGCATTTGCTTGCCTTTCGCGACAGCGCCGACCAACGCTTTAGCGCCACCATCGGCCACGCCACCGCCGATGCCGACCGGGCGGTGAGCACCGGGATCGCCATCGGCCTGCTCAGCCTGTGCTTGACGCTGGGCTTCGGCGTCGCCATTGCGCGCGCCCTGCTGCGGCAATTGCGGCAGGCGCTCAAGGTGGCCCAGACCGTCGCCACCGGTGACCTGAGCAGCCGCATCGAGGTCACCTCGCACGATGAAACGGGCCAGTTGCTGCAAGCCATGCAGGACATGAACGACAGCCTGGTGCGCTCGGTCGACGAGCACAAGCGCCTGGAAAAATTGCTGCAGCATCAGGCCTGCCATGACACGCTGACCGGGTTGCCCAACCGCGCCTTGCTGCAGGATCGCCTGAAACAGGCCATCGCGACCGCCGTGCGTTCACCGTCGCCGATCTGGATCATCTTCGTCGACCTCGATCGTTTCAAGCTGGTCAACG
>CAMLHI010000271.1 GCA_946479705.1 uncultured Oxalobacteraceae bacterium | reverse complement strand
CCACCACGCGGACCTGATCCGCAGCTATGCCGCCCATGCGCAGCAGCCCGGCGCCGCGCTGCGGCAGCGCCTGCGCCAGCTGCGCGCGCAAGGCCGGCAATACGGCTTCGCCCACGCCGCCCCACGCCTTGAAGAAGCGCTCTCCCGGCTCTGATTTTTCCACCACCACGAAAGGCAAGCATGGCCGCCACCGTTTCCGACGCCCGCGCCCAGGCCGAAGCCGAATTTGCAGGCGCCCAGGCCAAGCTCGATCTGCTCGCCCGGATCGAGCCGGTCCTGCTCGACGTCTCGCTGCGCGAACCCTGTTTCTCCTCGTATTACGGGCACGTCCTGCAAAACAAGATCGACCTGCTGCCCATGGTCGACGGCTTCGGCATCAAGGACAAGGTGATCGCCACGCTGGACTACCAGGACCCCGAAGTCCCGCAGGTGGAAGACCAGTTCGTGGAATACCTCAACAGCATCGGCTACGACAAGACCGGCTGCTTCGCCCTCACGGCGGTGGGCGCGATCGTCGACGGCAGCTTCGTGCCCGACATCTCGATGCGGAAGCTGGCCGGGTACGGCATCCCCAATACCATGCACGAAATCTACCTGATGACGCCCGATTCGGCCGATCACGCGCAGGTGGTGCAGCGCATCGAAGCCTCGGTGGCCTGGCTGCGCCAGAACATCGTGGGCGACCATGGCGGGCCGCCGCGCATCTACCTGAATGTGGTCGACCTGGTCGATGCCTTCTTCGCCGACCGCGACTGGTGCTGCGAAATCCTGGCCGTGCTGGCCAATGCGGGGGTGGACGCGGTGTCCTTCGAGGATGGGCGCGGGACCTACTTCCCGTTCCAGATCGGCGCCATGGTCAAGGCCATCCGCGCCTACCTCAATCCGGGCCAGAAGATCCTGTTCCACTGCCACGCCGGCAACGGCATGGAAAACGCCTCGGTCATCGAAGCGCTGGTGGCCGGTGCCGATGGCTATTGGGCGGGGATGGACAAGGAATCGTCGACCATCGGTCATGCCTCGATGGCCGAACTGATCGCCAACCTGCTCAGGGCCGGCAACGCCAAGGTGGCGGCAAGCTATCAGGTGGAGCAGCTGCTGCCGATCTGCGCGGCCATGCACCGGATTAACGACGAAGCCGAGCTGCCCGAGACCTGGCCGATCCAGGGTTCCAACGCCTACCGCCAGATGCTCAGCGGCTTCGACCAACAGGCCGGGCGCGCCATGGACCTGCCGCCGGAAGCCATCGGCGGCAGCTACACCTTCCGCATTTCGCCCGACGGCAGCGACTGGCCGGTGGTGCAGGGCCGCGTGCTCGAACTGCTCGGCGAGCGGATCGACCAGGACTACGCCAACCGCATGATCCTGCTGATGCGCCAGGACCTCAACAACGGCCTGCGCATCCGCTACGACGACACCGACGAGCTGCGCGCCCTGTACCGGCGCGCGGCGGTGCCGGCGCCGGCGCGGTAGATCAGCGCGCTGCCCCGGTCTTGTACATCGAGGCGAACTTCAGTCCGAAGAACAGGATGTAGGTGTAGCAGACGGCCGGCACCAGGAACGACAGCTGCACGTTGCTGTGGTCGGCCACCAGCCCTTGCGCGAACGGCACCAGCGCGCCGCCTACGATGGCCATGCACAGGATGCCCGAGGCCTGGCCGGTGAACTTGCCCAGCTTGAACAGCGCCATGCTGAAGATGGTCGGGAACATGATCGAGTTGAACAGGCCGACCGCCAGGATCGCCCACATCGCCGTCTTGCCGCCGCCGAACACGGCCAGCAGGACCAGGGCGATCACCGCCGCGGCATTGCAGGCCAGCGCCTTGCCCGGGCTGACATAGCGCATCACGGCAAAGCCCACGAAGCGGCCGATCATCGCGCCGCCCCAGTAGAAGCTGACATAGGAGGCGGCCTTGTCGGCGGTCAGGCCGGCGATATGCGGCTCGCCCATGAAGTTGACCAGGAAGCTGCCGATACTGACTTCGCCGCCCACGTACAGGAAAATGCCGATCGCACCCAGCATCAGGTTGGTGTGCGAGAGGGCCGAATCGCGTGCGCTGGTGCCCGGCGCGCTGTGCTCGGCGCTGTCTTCATGGCTGATCGACGGCAGGCGCGCGAACTTGAACAGCACCGCCAGCGCCAGCAGCGCGCCAGCCAGTACCAGGTAGGGACCCTGCACCGACGCCGCTTCCTTGGCATGGTAGGCCGCCTGCTCGACCGCCGGCAAGGCCGCCAGCTGCGTGGCCGTGAGCGCCGCGCCGGACAGGATCAGGATGCCGCCCAAGTGCGGCGCCACCGTGGTGCCGAGCGAATTGAAGGCCTGGGTCAGGGTCAGGCGCGAGGACGCGGTCTTGGGGTCGCCCAGCACCGCCACGAAGGGATTGGCCGCCACCTGCAGCACCGTGATGCCGGCGGCAAGCACGAAGAAGGCCATCAGGAACAGCGCGTAGCCGGAGGTCGAGGCCGGGTAGAACATGGCGCAGCCGGCCGCCGCGATCATCAGGCCGGTGACGGCGCCGTTCTGGTAGCCGATCTTCTTGATCAGCATCCCGGCCGGCAGCGACACGATGGCGTAGGCACCGAAGAAGCAGAACTGCACCAGCATGGCCTGCACGTAGGTGAGCGTGTACACCGCCTTCAGGTGGGGGATCAGCACATCGTTCAGGGACGTCAGCAGACCCCACATGAAAAACAGGATGGTGATGATCACCAGCGGGCCGGTATTGCTGGTACTGGGGTCGTAGGTGCCGGGGACGGCGCGGGCGTTCGATACTGCTTCCATCAATGTGCTCCCTTTATATAAGAATTGAACAGCTACTGCTTGCAACTGGCGGTGCCCGGCAGCTTCGCCGCCCCGCCCACGATCTGGATCTTGGAAAGCTTACCAAGAAGTCGGTGAAATAGCCCGCTGCAGCGCGTCATGCCGGTTCACGCGCGCTTGCGCTGGGCCGGAGCGGCCGACGCGGCGAGCGAGGCGCGTTCGGTCAGGCTGACGGCAAAATCGCGCACGACCGGGCGCTGCGAACCATAGCAGCGGTTGAGCAGTTCATTCAAGCCGTTGAGCGTGAGCTCGCGCCATGGCACGTTCACCGACGTCAGGCGCGGCGCCGAAAAGGCCGCGCTGGCGGTATCGTCATAGCTGACCACCGACACCTGGCCAGGCACCGCCACGCCGGCTTCCTGGAAGCGCGCCAGCGCGCCCACGGCCATTTCGTCGTTGGCGCAGAACAGCGCACTAAAGTCGATGCCCGCGGCGAGCAGCTGGCCGGCCGCATCCCAGCCGCCCTCGGGCGAAAAGTCGCTCTCGTGGATCCACAGCGAAGCCGGATCGATGCCGCCGCGCGCCAGTTCCGCCAGCAGGCCGTCGACGCGCTGCACATTGTCGGGCGAACCCTTGGGGCCGGTGACCACGGCGATCCGGGTATGGCCCCTGGCGAGCAGCGCGCGCGCGGCCAGCACCCCGCCCTGGCGGTGGTCGGCATGGAAGCACTGCGCCGCGATGGCGGGGATGTCATGGTTGATCAGCACGATGCGGCTCTGCTTGGGTCCGAGCGCGGCGATGTCTTCGGCGGTGATGTGGCTGGTGATGGCCAGCAGGCCGTCGCAGCCGCGCTCGATCAGGAAGGCGATGCCCTCGCGCGCCTGCACGCGCGCGTCGCCGTCGCCGCCCACGCCGAAGGCCACCACCATGTGCAGGCCGGCTTCGCGCAGTTCGGTATCGATGGCCTGCAGGATCGGCGGGTAGAAGGTGCCCTTGAGGACCGGGATGTACACGCCGATCATCTTGGTGCTGCCCGACAGCAGCGAGCGCGCCGCGTGCGAGGGCCGGAAGTCCAGCTCCTCGATGGCTTTCTTCACGCGTTCGAGCGTGGCGGGCGACACCGAACCCTTGCCGCTGACGACGCGCGAAGCGGTTCCCAGTCCCACCCCCGCGAGGCGGGCAACGTCTTTGATCGTAGCCACTTCATCCCTTTATCCGCCGTGCCAGGCACCCGGCGGGCGCCCGGTCCAGGCAAAATTGGTCAAAGCATACTGCAATCGGCCGTGGCCGGCCAGCTAAAGCGGTTTTCCCGCCGGGGATCGCGCTTCGACGTCTTTGTCCACCTTTAGGGTGCCCCTTACCTGGCCGCTCAGGCGGGCTGCTGCCTCGGGCATGCTCAGGCGACTTCCACCCGGTTCCGTCCGCTCGATTTCGCCACGTACAGGGCCGCGTCCGCGCGTGCGATGGCGCTTCCGATGTCTTCTTCCAGGTTCAGCGCGGTCACACCGAAGGAACTGGTCACGCTCAGCCCATGCGGCCAATCCTGCGCCGTCATCGCGG
>CAMLHI010000270.1 GCA_946479705.1 uncultured Oxalobacteraceae bacterium | reverse complement strand
AGGGCGGGGCCGCGTGCCGGCGGCGCCGGTGGTGCGGCTGGCGCGGTTTGGGCGGAGACGACGGTGGTGGTGCACAGCAGGGCGAAGAGGGAGGTGAGCGTTTTCATGTTTTTTTTAGAGGTAGAAGTAGATCAAACGAAGCCGATGGCGCGGCCGAACAGGCCGACGCCGAACCACAGGGTCAGCGACAGCACGGCGGTGCCGCGCGCCAGCAGGCGGGAAGGATGGGCGCTCTTGACGACGCGGCGGTACAGGACGGCCTGCACGGCCACGGCGGCGAGCAGCAGCACCATCTTGGGCGCGAAGGCGGCGTTGCCGGCGTAGTGCACCGGCGCCGACAGGAACAGCAGCGAGCCGGAGCCGACCGCCAGCACCAGGCCGGTCCACAAAGCCCAGCGGGTGGCGCCGGTGACCTCGGCGATCGACTGCTGGCGCAGGCCGAGGCCGAGCAGGCGCAGATTGACAATGACGAGGGAGGTGAGCAGCAGGATCAGGCCGAGCACATGGCCGATCTGGATGCCCAGCACCGCCGCCGGGCTGGCGCTGCGCAGCGCCGCGCCGGGTGCGCTGTGGGTCAGCGCCTCTGCAAATGCGATGAGCGACATGGCGTGGCCTTTCAAGCGAAGTAGGGAATCAGACGGCCGCCCACCGTGGCGGCGCTCCAGAACGAGAGCGAGATCCAGCCGGCGGTGCGGGCTGCCAGCGGCGCGGCCGGCTGGTCGATCCAGGCCTGGCCGCGGCGCGCCAGCACCAGTTCGAACATCACCGCATTGACCAGCGCCACCGCGATGGCGACCAGCTTCCACAGGAAGGCCGGATTGGCGATCATGGTGTCGGCTTCGGCCCAGAACAGCAGCACGCCGGTGAAGATGGTCAGGGCGAAGCCGGTGAACACATAGCGGCGCAGCTGGCCGAGCACCTGCGACAGCGGCACCCTGGGCAGGAACACGCCGATCAGGCGCAGATCGGTGAACAGGATCAGGCCGAACGACAGGGCCAGTCCAAGCAGGTGCACGCCTTCGATCAGCGGGAACAGCACCAGCGACTCGCGCAGGCCGGTACCGATGGCCGAGTCGGCGATGGCGGCGGCAATCTCAGTGGGCGACATGACAGTTCCTTAGTTGGCGGCGGCGACCTTCGGTGCGGGCGGCGCGATCTTGACCAGCTTGCCGCCTTCCTTTTCGTAGTCCTGCACGCCCACCGCGCCGGCGACCTTGAAGCCTTTGGCCAGCAGGGCGTCGGCGGCCTTGAGGGCGCGGCCGGCGTGGTTGGAGACCGTGATCAGGGTGCGGTCGCGCGGGATGAAGACACTGCCTTTTTCGAGGTCGGCCGCCTGCACGCTCAGGAATGTCGCGAAGCCGCCGATGGCGGTGATCTCGTCCGGACGGCGCACGTCGATGAACAGCACCTGGTCGGGATAGGCGAGGAAGCCGTCGACCTGGGTGCGGTTCAGTTTCGGCGAGACCGGCGCTGCCTTGGCCTGCTGGTCGGTGGCGGCGGCTTGCTGGGCCTGGGCGGCGTGCGCGGCGAAGGTGGCGAGGGCAAGGGTGATGGCGATACGGGTGATGGTGCGTTTCATGTTGTGAGCTCCTGGGTTTGGAAAGTGGGTGATCCCGAAGCAGTCATAGCAGGGAGCGTGCCATCGCCGGCCGGCATGCCCAAGTGCCTGATTTCACGGGTTGCATGCGATGCCGGTGCTGTTGGCGATGCAGCGCGGCCTGTGTCGTTTGCAGCAGTGCTGTCGGGCGGCTGCTGCGCCGTCATCAACCGGCGGGGGCAGGGCGCGGGCCCTGCGCAATGCCAGTTCGCCCATCGATTCAAGCGCTTGCGCGTGTCCGGCCCGTGCTTGGAGGGCGTGGCATGGAGCTTGCTGAATGAGGACCGTGCTGCCGCATTCATCGCAGCTTCCACCATCGTCGCCTTTCTGGAGAACCGCATGCTTGACCCAACCTCCCGCCTGTTCCGCAGGCTTCCGCTTACCCTGTTTGGCGTGGCCCTCGGCGCCGCGCTGTTGAGCGGTGTACCCGCCAGCGCCCACCACGCCTTTGCCGCCGAATTCGACGCCAGCCAGCCGATCGACTTGCAGGGCACGGTCACCAAGGCCAAGTGGGTCAATCCGCACAGCTGGCTGTACTTCGACGTCACCGGACCGGATGGCAAGGTCACCAACTGGGGCGTGGAATTCGGCGCGCCGAACGCGCTGGCCAACAAAGGCCTGACCAAGGCCGACATCAAGGCCGGCGATCCGGTGCACATCAAGGGCTACCGCTCGAAGAATGGCGAAGCGTTCGGCTACAGCGTGTACGTGACCCTGAAAGACGGGCGCACCTTTCAGACTGGCGGCGCGCAGGATGCGCCGGGAGGCGGGGCATGATCGGACTCGGTATCAAGCCGGCGCGCCTGATGGCTGCTGCCATGGTGTCGCTGTCGGTGGTGGCGCAGGCGGAGGCCGACAAGTCGATCCCGCGCGCGGCCAACGGAAAGCCGGATTTTTCCGGCATCTGGGAGAGCACCAGTGGGGCCGACTACGACCTCGAACCGCATGCCGGACGGCGCGATGTGCCGCCAGGTGCCGGCGTGGTCGAAGAAGGCAAGATCCCCTACCTGCCGGCGGCGCTGGCGAAAAAGGAAAAGAACTTCGCCGCGCGCGAGACGCTCGATCCGCGCGTGAAGGGCTGGACCCTGGGCACGCCGCGCGCGGTGTATTACCCGGCGCCGTTCCAGATCTTTCAGCGCGCGCGCGACCTGACCCTGGTCCACCAGTTCGGCCACTCGGTGCGCACCATCCACACCAAGGGCACCGCGCATCCGAAAGGTGATCCGAACGAATTCTGGCTGGGCGATTCGCGCGGCAAATGGGAAGGCGACACCCTGGTGGTCGACGTGACCGACTTCAACGATGAAACCTGGCTCGACCGGGCAGGGAATTATCACAGCGATCAATTGCATGTGGTCGAACGCTGGAAGCTGGTCGATGCCAACACCATCGAGTACCAGGCCAGGATCGAGGACCCGGCCGTGTATTCGGCGCCCTGGACGATCGGCGCGGTGCTGCACCGGCATCGCGAAAAGAACTTCCAGCTGATCGAAGACTACCGTTTCACGCTGGACTACGACCAGTACTATCCGCCGAAAAAGAAATGATCTTGAAGGACACCATGAAGAACACGACATACAAGTTAGGCGTCCTGGCCGTGGCGCTGGCTTTGCCGCTGGTGAGCGTGGCGCAGCAGCCGTCGCAGCCGCCGGGCAAGGATGGCCAAGGGCGCGAGCGCATCAATTTCGAGCGGAGCTATACCAAAGTCGCGTCCGGACCATGGACGGGCAAGCGCGTTGCCGGCGGTCAGCCGGACGTCGAAGGGCACTGGTCGAACACGGTGGCCAACCACAGCAACTGGACCGATCCGCAGGGCGGCATCCCGGGCGACCCCAATCCGCCGCGGCGCGCGCTGCCGCCACGCGAAGCGCGCGCGCCCAGCCGCGTGACCGATCCGGCCGACGGGCAGGTACCGTTCCAGCCGTGGGCGCGCGAGGCGCAGCAGGATTTCCTGAAGAATTTCCACAACCCGACCAAGCCCGAATACATCGAGCCGCTGGCGCGCTGCGCTCCGGCCGGCGTGCCCAAGTCCCTGATCTGGCATGGCTACGAGATTCGCCAGTACCCGGGCTATGTTGTGTTCCTGTTCAACTCGGGCACGCGCATCATCCACCTGGACAACAAGCCCCACCTCGCATCGACGATCAAGCTGTGGAATGCCGATTCGCGCGGGCACTGGGAAGGCAACACGCTGGTGGTCGACGTGACCAACAACAACGGTAAGGCCATGTTCGGGCGGACCGGCGAGTTCGCCAGTGAAAACGTGCACATCACCGAGCGCTACATCTTCGACAAGGAGGCGCGGCGCTACACCTATGAAGCGACGTTCGACGATCCGACCGTGTACACGCGGCCGTGGACGGCGACGATCCCGGCGCGCCGGCGCACCGAAGCCGACGCTGCCGATGGTTGGCATTACGAGGTGGCCTACAACCAGGCAGGCGGCAAGGAAGTGATCGAGCGCTACGAGCGCATCTGCACCGAGAACAATATCGGCTTTGGGAACGTGGCGGTAACGCCGCGCAAGTAGAGGTGTCGTGGGGGTTCTCCCGGAGGATCGGGAGGGCATAGCAGTGAAGTGGGTTTGGCCCTCGTCTCGCGGCGGGGGCTTTTTTTCGTCTGCTACAAGCGATGAGGCAAGAAAACCGAATCAAATTCGGCCACCCCACACCCCAGGGTCAGTGCCCCCATTGTTACATCAGTTCGCTTCACCGCACCACGCCCGGAGG
>CAMLHI010000269.1 GCA_946479705.1 uncultured Oxalobacteraceae bacterium | reverse complement strand
TGCGCCGGCGTGGCGATGCGTTCGAAGGCCTTGGCGGTGGCGCGCTGCAGCGCCGGCATGGCCGCTTCCTGCGCGGCCGCGCCGGCGGCCGCGTCGGCGGGAATCGCGCTCCGCGCGGCGGCGCTGTCGTCGGCCACCTTGGCGTCGACCGGCGGGATGGACGGCGCGGCCACCTCGGCCGGCAGCGCGGTCACATCGACCGGCACCACGGCGGCGGCACTGTCGACGCTCACGGCGCCGGCATCGGCGGGCGTGGTGGCGGGGGCGGGTGCAAGCTGCACGGCTTGATTGAAACTGGCCACCAGGGCCAGCATGTCCACCACCGGCGTGCTGGCGGCGGCCTGCGCTGCCGCGGCGGCATCGTGTTCGGTATCGTCGGCCTTAGCCTTGGCGCTGGCCTGGTCGGCCTGGTCGCCCTTGGCGGGCTTGGCATCGGCCGGCTTGGCGCTGTCGGCCGGGGACTTGGCGGCGGGCGCCTTGTCGGCGCTGGCCTGCCTGGGGGCCGGGGCGGCCGGCTTGGCGGGAGCGGCCGGTGGCGCCTGGCGCTGGACCTCGCGCGACAGGGCCTGGCTGAACTGGCCCTGGTCCGCGCTGGCGCCGGCATTGGCGTTCGGACGCGCCGGGGCCGGGCTGGCGCCGGAAATCTGGATCGGGAGGGTCGGGGTCTGCATCATCATGTCGCTCGCTAGGGTGGTCAGCGTTTGTAATAGGCTTGGCGCGCCGCGTGTTCGTCCATCTGCTTCTGATCGCGCTTGTTTTCCAGGCGCAGCGCTTCGGCGGCGGCGCGGTCGTTGAGCGTCTTGTACGACAGGCGCTTGCGTTCGCTGGCCTGCCATGCGGTTTTTTCAAGGCCGCTCTTGTACTGCGCATGCTTGAGCACTTCGCGCTGCCCGTTGATGGCGTTATCGAGCTTGCCGATGAAGGCCACGAAATTGTGGTACGCCATCGGGGTGATGCCGGCCACTTGGGCGGCATCGAGCTTGCGCGCGTAGTCGTCCCGGTAGCCGAGCAGCATCTGCAGCTTCTGGTCGGCATCCTCGACCGTCTTCAGGGCCGCCCCGAGCCGCTTGGCGGCATCGTCGGACGCGCGCTGGGCGAGTTCGATGAGGGTGTCGAGTGCGGAGGAATTGGCCATGATGAGCGATTATAGAAGCGCTCCGCGGCGGCCGATCAGTGGAATAGAGAGGTAAGTTGGGCCAAGCTCTCGTGCATGCCGACCTTGTCGGTGATTTCCTGGCACAGGAAGGCCTCGATTTTCTCGTTCAGGGCGATGGCCTGGTCGAGTACCGGATCGCTGCCGGGAGCGTAGGCGCCCACGCTGATCAGGTCGCGCGAGCGTTCGTAGCGCGAATACAGTTGCTTGAGGCGGCGCGCGGCCTGCTGGTGCGGGGCGCTGGTGATCGAGTGCATCACCCGGCTGATCGATTGCTCGATGTCGATGGCGGGGTAGTGGCCGGCTTCGGCCAGCTTGCGGTTCAAAACAAAGTGGCCGTCCAGGATCGCGCGGGCGGCGTCGGCGATCGGATCCTGCTGGTCGTCGCCCTCGGTCAGCACGGTGTAGAAGGCGGTGATCGAGCCGCCGCCTTCGAGGCCGTTGCCGGCCCGTTCCACCAGCACCGGCAGCTTGGCGAACACCGATGGCGGGTAGCCCTTGGTGGCGGGCGGCTCGCCGATGGCCAGGGCGATTTCGCGCTGGGCCATGGCGTAGCGGGTGAGCGAGTCCATGATCAGCAGCACGCTCTTGCCCTGGTCGCGGAAGTATTCGGCGATCGCGGTGGCGTAGGCCGCGCCCTGCAGGCGCATCAGCGGCGGGCTGTCGGCCGGGGCGGCCACCACCGCCGAGCGGGCCAGGCCATCCGGTCCGAGAATGTGTTCGATGAATTCCTTGACCTCGCGTCCGCGTTCGCCGATCAGGCCGACCACGATCACGTCGGCGTCGGTATAGCGCGCCATCATCCCCAGCAGCACCGACTTGCCCACGCCGGATCCGGCGAACAGGCCCAGACGCTGGCCACGCCCAACGGTGAGCATGGAATTAATCACGCGCACGCCGACGTCCAGGGTTTCCTTGATTTCGGCGCGGTCGAGCGGATTGGCGGGGCGCACGTTGATCGGCGCGCTGTCGTCGGCGTTGAGCGGACCGCGTCCATCGAGCGGGCGGCCGGCGCCGTCCACCACGCGTCCGAGCAGCTGCCAGCCGACCGGCAAGTGGCGCGCGCGGTCGCTGGGGCGGCGGCGCGGATGCATCACCGAGCCGGGACGCGGCAGCTGGGCTTCGACCGGGAACACGCGGGTGCCGGGCACGATGCCCTCGACATCGCTTTGCGGCATCAGGAACAGGCGGTCGCCGTCGAAGCCGACCACTTCGGCTTCCACCCGCGCGCCGTTGGGCATCGGGATGGTGCAGGCCGAGCCGACCGCCAGGCGCAGGCCGACACATTCCATCACCAGGCCGGCCACGCGCGTGACCCGTCCCGAGACCTGCATCGGTTCGACGAAGCCGGTCACCGCACCACAGTCGGCGAGGTAGGCTTTCCAGCGCGCGGTGTGGCGGTCCACAGCTAGTGGTCCAGCCACTCGACGTTCTTGGCCAGCGCGTGCGCCAGGCGCTGCCAGCGCGCCGCGGCCTGGGCGTCGATCTGGTTTTGCGGGGTATCGATCTTGCAGCCGCCGCGCGCCACGGCCGGGTCGGTGACCACGCGCCAGCCGCTTTTCTCCAGTTCCTCGCCCATGGCGTCCTGCACCAGCGGGGCGTCCTCTGGATTGAGGATGATCTTGGCCGGCTGCTGGAACACCGGCAGGTAGCCGATCACTTCGCGGATCACCGGCAGGATCAGCTCGGGCTTGACGTCGAGCGCGGTGCGCAGCATGCCGCGCGCCAGATGCAGGGCCAGGTCCAGCACGTCGTTGGCGATGACTTCGTCGGCCTGGGCCACGGCATCGCCGAAGGTGACGGCGATCGACTGCAGGTGTTCGAGTTCGCGCGCCGCCTCGGCCCGGCCCATGGCCAGCCCGTCGGCATAGCCGCTGGCGCGGCCGGCCTCGACCCCTTCGGCGTGGGCGGCGGCGCGGATGGCGGCGCAGTCTTCCTCGGTCGGCAGTGCGATCGGCGGCGGAGGCGGCGGAGGCGGCGGCACGCGCTTGGCCACCGTGCTGGGACGCTCGTCGCCGAAGGAGTTCATCTCCCAGCGCTGGTAGGCGCTCTGCAGCTCTTTCGGAATATCAGACAAACGAATCCTCCCCTTTGCCGCCCAGGACGATCTGGCCTTCGTCGCTCAGGCGGCGCACGATCTGCAGGATCTGCTTCTGCTGCGCTTCGACCTCGGACAGGCGCACCGGCCCTTTCGATTCGAGGTCTTCGCGCATCATCTCGCCGGCGCGCGCGCTCATGTTCTTGAAGATCTTCTCGCGCAGGTCCTGCGAGGCACCCTTGAGGGCGATGATCAGCATCTCGGACTGCACTTCGCGCAGCAGCAGCTGGATGCCGCGGTCGTCGATGTCGATGATATTGTCGAACACGAACATCTCGTCCATGATCTTCTGGGCCATGTCGTTGTCGTAGTTCTTGATGTTGTCCATGACCGAGCCTTCCTGCTCGCCGCTCATGAAGTTGAGGATTTCGGCGGCCGCGCGCACCCCGCCCAGCGAGGATTTCTTGATGTTTTCGTTGCCTGAAAGGAGCTTGGTGAGCACGTCGTTCAGTTCGCGCAAGGCGGCCGGCTGGACCCCGTCCAGGGTGGCGATGCGCAGCACCACGTCGTTGCGCAGGCGGTCGGTGAACTGGCCGAGGATTTCGCAGGCCTGGTCGCGCTCGAGGTGGACCAGGATGGTGGCGATGATCTGCGGGTGCTCGTTGCGGATCAGTTCCGACACCGACGAGGCGTCCATCCACTTCAGGCTCTCGATGCCGGAAGCGTCCTTGCCGCCCAGGATACGCGACAGCAGCACCGAAGCCTTGTCGTCGCCCAGCGCCTTGGTCAGCACCTGGCGGATGTATTCGTCCGAGTCCAGGCCGACGGTGGAATTGAGTTCGGTCTGCTGGCGGAACGAGTCGAGCACCGTCACCACCTGCTCGTGCTGCACGCTCTTCATGGTCGCCATGGCCGCGCCCAGCTTGAGCACTTCGCGCGGCCCGAGAAAGCGCATCACTTCCGCGGCCTCCGATTCGCCGATGGCCAGCATCAGGATGGCTGCCTTGTGGACTCCGTTATCATTCATTTGCGCCTACCCATGCTTTCACCACGTTTGCCACGACCCGCGGGTCTTCCTTGGCCAGATTCTTGGCCATCTGCAGATTCTCGCGATACCCCTGCGCCGTCTGCGCTTCGATTTCTTCCAGCTGCGA
>CAMLHI010000268.1 GCA_946479705.1 uncultured Oxalobacteraceae bacterium | reverse complement strand
GCGCTGGGCTATTCGCTGGCCGAACGCAATGTGCGCCTGGACGAAGCGCTGGCGCTGGTCACGCGCGCGCTGCAGATGGCGCCGGACGATCCCTTCATCATGGACAGCATGGGCTGGGTGCAGTACCGCCTGGGCCATCTGGACGAGGCGGAAAAACACCTGCGCCAGGCCTACTCCCTGCGCAACGATGTCGAAATCGCCGTGCATCTGGGCGAAGTGCTGTGGCAGAAGGGCTTGAAGGCGGACGCGCAAAAACTGCTGCGCCAGGCCCGCGCCAAGGACCCGCGCAACGACACGCTCAAGAGTACGCTCACGCGCCTGAACCTGGCCTTGTAGGCAGCTTGGGTATACTGCGCGTTCGACCCATGACCTGTTGACACGATGCTCACACCGTCCGCCTTGCGCCTTGCCGGCGCCGCCACGCTGGCCCTGCTGCTGGGCGCCTGCGCCAGCACCGGCAGCCTGTCCACCGCTTCCGTGGCCGCTTACCGCGACAGCATCGAGCTGGCCGGCCGCATCAGCGTGAACTACGAAAAGAATGGCCAGCCGGAATCGCTGACCGGAAAATTCACCTGGGAGCAGACCCCGGCCGCGGTGAACGTGGCCCTGGCCAATCCGCTCGGGCAGACCCTGGCCACCATCAGCGTCACGCCCACCGCCGCCACCCTGACCCAGACCGACAGGCAGCCGCGCAGCGCCGCCAATATCGACAGCCTGACCGCGCAGACGCTCGGCTGGCAGCTGCCGGTATCGGGCCTGCGCGACTGGCTGCAGGGTTACGCCACCGCCGCCGGCGGCAAGCGCTTTGCCGCTTCGCCGGCCGGCGACCGCGTCACCACCGCCGACGGCTGGCAGCTGGTGTTCGTGAGCTGGCAGGACGACAAGGCCGCGCGGCCCCAGCCCAAGGTGATCAACGCCACCCGCCCGGCCACCCTGGAGGCGGGCGAACTGGCCATCCGCATCGTCATCGATTCGCGCGGCTGACCATGGCAGGCGACTCGCTGCACGGCTGCCTGGCGCCGGCCAAGCTCAACCTGTTCCTGCATGTGAACGGCCGCCGCCCCGACGGCTACCACCTGCTGCAAACCGTCTTCCAGCTGATCGACCACGGCGACACGCTCGACTTCACGCTGCGCGCCGACGGCGCCATCCGCCGCGTGAGCGAGCTGCCCGGGGTGCCGGAGCAGCAAGACCTGATCGTGCGCGCCCTGCACCTGCTCGCGGCCGAGTTCGCGCGCCGGCATGGCCGCGCCGCGCCCGGCATCGACGTGGCCATCGTCAAGCGCCTGCCCATGGGCGGCGGGCTGGGCGGCGGTTCGTCGGACGCGGCCACCGCGCTGATGGCCGCCAACCGGCTGTGGCGGGCCGGCCTGTCGGATGAAGACCTGATGGCGCTGGCTCTGCCGCTGGGCGCGGATATCCCATTCTTCATTTTCGGCCGGAACGCCTTTGCCGAAGGCGTGGGCGAACGCCTGGTGGCGGTGGCCACGCCGGCCTGCTGGTACGTGGTGATCGAGCCCGGCGTGGCGGTGCCGACCGCCGCGATTTTTACGTCCGACCATTTGACAAGGAACACGGAACCCGTCACAATAGCGGACTTTTCCAGACACCTCGCCAGTCGAACAGGCTTGCAGGAGTTTGGCAAGAACGACTTGCAAGCAGTAGCGACCCGTTTGTTCCCGCCGGTAGCCGAGGCGGTCGAGTGGCTCGGGCACTACGGCGACGCCAGGATGACTGGCTCCGGAGCGTGCGTGTTCAGCGCGTTTTCCAGCGAAAGCGAGGCTGCCGCGGTACTGTCGAAGGTGCCGCCCGGCTGGACCGCATGGAAAGCCGCTTCGCTGGCGCGCCACCCGCTCAAAGCGGTCTTGCAAGGCGGTAGCGATATAGAATAGAATTTGGCCTGTCGTTGGGTTTGACGCTAAAATGCGTGGAATGCGGCGGCAAGCAGCAAGTTGTGTAGGGGAATCGCCAAGCTGGTTAAGGCACTGGATTTTGATTCCAGCATACCAAGGTTCGAATCCTTGTTCCCCTGCCATTCGTTTTGCCTGGTCTGTCGATGCGACGACGCGTCCAGCAGGCAAGCGCGGTGGCCTCGCTCTCGCGAGTCATCCTTTTAGCACAGCGTCAACCGGCCTGTCGGCTGATGCCTTTCAAGTAAATCAACGCTTACCTCTGGGACTCCCATGGCTTACGAAAACCTGATGGTTTTTACCGGCAACGCTAATCCGGCGTTGGCAGAAGGAGTCGCAAAAAACCTCGGCATCCCCCTCGGCAAAGCCGTCGTCTCGAAATTTTCGGACGGCGAAGTCATGGTCGAGATTAACGAGAACGTGCGCGGCAAGGACGTGTTCGTGCTGCAGTCGACCTGCGCACCGACCAACGACAGCCTGATGGAAATTATCCTGATGGTCGACGCGCTCAAGCGCGCTTCCGCCGGCCGCATCACCGCCGCCATCCCTTATTTCGGCTACGCCCGCCAGGACCGCCGTCCGCGTTCCGCCCGCGTCGCCATCTCGGCCAAGGTCGTGGCCAACATGCTGGAAAAAGCCGGCGTCGAGCGCGTCCTGATCATGGACCTGCACGCCGACCAGATCCAGGGCTTCTTCGATATCCCGGTCGACAATATCTATGCCTCGCCGCTCCTGCTGAGCGACCTGCAGAAGCGCAATTACGACGACCTGCTGGTGGTGTCCCCGGACGTCGGCGGCGTGGTGCGCGCCCGCGCGCTGGCCAAGCGCCTGGGCTGCGACCTGGCCATCATCGACAAGCGCCGTCCGAAAGCCAATGTGTCGGAAGTGATGAACATCATCGGTGAAGTCGAAGGCCGCAACTGCGTCATCATGGACGACATGGTCGACACCGCCGGCACCCTGACCAAGGCCGCCGAAGTGCTCAAGGAGCGCGGCGCCAAGAAAGTGGTGGCGTATTGCACGCACCCGGTGCTGTCCGGCCCGGCCATCGACCGCATCGCCGCTTCGCCGCTGGACGAGCTGGTCGTGACCGACACCATTCCGCTGTCCGCCGCCGGCGCTGCCTGCGGCAAGATCCGCCAACTGACCTGCGCGCCGCTGCTGGCCGAGACCTTCAAGCGCATCAGCAAGGGCGATTCGGTGATGTCGCTGTTTATCGACTGAGCCGAACTGACGACACTGTTATGACCGTTTTTACGCGGCGCGCTGACTGTTTTCCGGTCAGCGCGCCGTTGTCTTGAATTCTCGGGCGTGCATTCGCGTCCGATCGCAAAGCTCCCTGGTCGCGGGGAGCTTTATACCGCAGGGCAGTTCAGCCCCGCATTTTTTGGAGTTTCACATGAAAGTTATCGCATTCAACCGCAATCTGCAGGGGTCCGGAGCGAGCCGCCGCCTGCGCAATTCGGGTCAAACCCCAGGCATCATCTACGGTGGTGCCGAAGCCCCCGTGCTGATCGCACTGGACGGCAACGCTCTGTACCACGCCCTGAAGAAAGAAGCTTTCCACAGCTCGATCCTGGACCTGGAAATCGACGGCAAGAGCCAGCCAGTGCTGCTGCGCGACTTCCAGATGCACGCATTCAAGCAACTGGTCCTGCACGCTGACTTCCAGCGCGTCGATGCCAACAGCAAGGTGCACAAGAAGATCGCCCTGCACTTCGTCAACGCCGACGTCTCGCCAGCGGTCAAGCTGCACGGCGCCGTCGTGTCGCACGTGCTGAGCGAACTGGAAGTGTCGTGCAACCCTGCCGACCTGCCAGAGTTCATCACCGTCGACCTGTCGAACATCGACGTGGGCCATTCGATCCACGTTGCCGACCTGAACCTGCCAGCCGGCGTGACCGCCGTGACCCACGGTTCGAACAAGACCGTTGCCACCGCTGCCGTGCCAGCCGGCCAGGCATCGGCTGACGCCGCTGCTGAAGCTCCAGCTGCCGCGCCTGCCAAAAAAGGCAAGAAGTAATCATTGCCCGGCGCCCGCGGGCGCCAGGCTTTGCACAGAAAAACCCGCCTGGGGCAAGCCGGCGGGTTTTTTTAACGTCCAGGCCCAAGAGCGCGGGCGCCGGAACGCCGCCGCCGCCGTGTCGTACAGGCGGTCGCTCGCGCGCGCCATGTGCGCTGCCGTGAAGTGGGCATCGAAGCGTTCTTTTCCCGCCCGTCCTATCGTCAGGCGCAGGGCGTGGTCCGTGAGCAGGCGCAGCATGCTTTGCGCCAGCGCGTGCGCATCGCCCGGCGGTACGAGCAGGCCGGTGACGCCGTGCTGCACCACTTCCGGCATGCCGCCGGCGTCGCAGCCGATCACGGCTTTGCCCTCCCGCATGGCTTCAAGGAACACCAGCCCGAAGGATTCGAAGCGGCTTGGGGCGACGAACAGATCGCA
>CAMLHI010000267.1 GCA_946479705.1 uncultured Oxalobacteraceae bacterium | reverse complement strand
CGGATGAACCGCGGCCTGGGCATCAGCGTGCTGTTCGCCGGCGAAAGCGGCACCGGCAAGACCATGGCGGCCGAAGTGATCGCCAACGAGCTGGCCTTGATGCTGTACCGGATCGACCTGTCGGCGGTGGTCAGCAAATACATCGGCGAGACCGAAAAGAACCTGCGCAAGCTGTTCGACGCGGCCGAAGACGGCGGCGCCATCCTGTTCTTCGACGAAGCCGACGCCTTGTTCGGCAAGCGCAGCGAAGTGCGCGACAGCCACGACCGCTACGCCAACATCGAAGTGAACTACCTGCTGCAGCGGATCGAGTCCTACCAGGGACTGGCCATCCTCGCGACCAATATGAAAAGCGCGCTGGACGGCGCCTTCCTGCGCCGCCTGCGCTTCATCGTCAACTTCCCGTATCCCGGCGCGGCCCAGCGCAGGGCCATGTGGCAGCAGGCCTTCCCGGCCAGGACCCCGGTGACCACGCTCGACTACGAACGGCTGGCGCGCTTGAACCTGTGCGGCGGGAACATCCAGAGCGTGGCCCTCAACAGCGCCTTCCTGGCCGCCAGCCGCAACGAGCCGGTCAGCATGGCGCTGCTGCTCGACTGCGCGCGCGCCGAATTCCGCAAGCTCGACAAACCCGTCAACGAAAACGACTTTCGCTAACTCACAAGGAGCATCATGACTGTCCACCTGCACATCGACCGCGTCGTCCTCTCCGATCTCGACCTGGCGCCCGCCCAGTTGCAAGCGATGGAGGAGACGCTGCGCGAGCACCTCGCCGCCACTTTCGCCGACCACTGGGAAGGCGCGCAGATCCGCCGCATCGACGCCGCGCCGGTGCAGCTTGGTCAGGACGGCGACGGCCAGGCCATCGGCGCGGCCATCGGCGACGCCCTGCGCACCAGTCTCGGCCGCCCATGAGCAGTTTCCCCAACTCGCCGCGCCTGCTCAAGGGAGGGATCGTGCTGATCGACCCCGTGAGCGCCCGCGTGCTGCGGGTGATCGCGCTGCAGTACAACCCGGACACGCTCACGCGCACGCTGACGGTCAACAGCGTCAGCGCCGACGGCGCCGACCGGGCCGACGTGCTGCGCCTGAAAGGTCCGCCGGCCGAATCGATCAAGCTCGATGCCGAGATCGACGCCACCGACCAGCTTGAATTCCCCGGCGAGAATCCCAACGCCGCCACGCTCGGCATCTTCCCCCAACTGGCCGCGCTGGAAACCATCGTCTACCCCACCAGCGCCCAGCTCCAGACCAACAACAGCCTGGCCGGCGCCGGCACGCTCGAAATCCTGCCGATGGAAACCGCGCTGATGCTGTTCGTCTGGAGCCGCAACCGCATCGTGCCGGTGCGCCTGACCGATTTCTCGATCACCGAAGAAGCCTTCGACGTCAACCTCAACCCGATCCGCGCGCGCGTCGGCCTGGGCATGCGCGTGCTGTCGGTGAACGATCTCGGCTTCGCCCACAAGGGCGGCAGCCTGTTCATGAGCTATTTGCAGCAGAAAGAGCGCCTGGCCGGCCTGTTCGGCGGCGCGGCCCTGTCCACCTTCGGCCTGACCGGGATACCCTGATGAGCCAGCACTTTCCCCCCACCAGCCGCTACGCGCCAGTCCCCACCGCCACGCTGGAAACCGCCGACGGCGCCACCATCGTCTACCTGCAGCGCCGCTTCGTGCCTCGGCCCGAACGCTTCGCGCTGCTGCAGGAGCACACCGTGGCCCAGGGCGAACGGCTCGACAACGTCACCTTCGCTTACCTGGGCGACCCCGAACAGTTCTGGCGTGTGTGCGACGCCAACCGCGCCATGCGCCCGGACGACCTGATGCAGCTGGGCCGGCGCCTGCGCATCACGCTCCCCGAAGGCATCCCGGGGCTGCCCCATGCTTAAAGGCGTGCACCTGACGCTGATGGTGGGACCGGCCGTGCCGGTGCCGGTGTCGCGCGACGTGCTGGACGCGCTCACCGCCGTCGAAGTCAATGCGCCGGACGACGGCGTGGGCGGTTTCTCGCTGTCCTTCACCTTGAGTAACCGCTCCGTGCTGCCGACCGTGTTCATGATCGCCGGCGGCAGCCCGATTCCGATCGTGCGCGTGATCGTCATCGCCACCGTCAACGGCACCCCCAACGTGCTGGCCGACGGCGTGGTCACCAACACCCAGGTTTTGCCCGGCACCGACGCCGCCCACTCGATCCTGCAGGTGACCGGCGAAGACCTCACCACCATCATGGACAAGATCGAACTCTCCGGCCTGCCGTATCCGGCCATGCCGGGCGAGGCGATCGCCGCCTTCATCCTGGCCAAGTACGCGGTGCTGGGCGTGGTGCCGCTGATCGTGCCCAGCATCCTGATCGACGTGCCGATTCCGACCAACCGCATCCCGGTGCAGCGCGGCACCGACCTGGCCTACCTGCGCTACCTGGTCGAGCGGGTCGGTTACGTGTTCTACATCGAACCCGGTCCGGCGCCCGGCATGAACATCGCCTACTTCGGGCCGAAGATCAAGGTGGGCGTACCGCAGCCCGCGCTCAACATCAACATGGACGGCCACACCAACGCCGAATCGATCACCTTCAGCTTCAACCCGCAGGCGCGTTCGCTGCCGGTGGTGTTCATCCAGAACGAGCAGACCAAGATCCCGATCCCGATTCCGATCCCGGACATCGGTCCGCTCAATCCGCCGCTCGGATTGCTGCAGCCGCTGCCGGCGCGCTTCAACCAGCTGACCGGCACGGCCAAGCTGTCGCCCACCCAGGCCGTGCTGCTGGGCCTTGCGCAGGCATCGAAGTCGGCCGACACCGTCACCGGCACCGGCAGCCTGAACGTGCTGCGCTACGGCCGCGTGCTCAAGGCGCGCCAGCTGGTCGGGGTGCGTGGGGCGGGGCTGGCCTTCGATGGCCTGTACTACGTCAGCCAGGTCAAGCATTCCATCAAGCGCGGCGAGTACAAGCAAAACTTCACGCTCTCGCGCAACGGCCTGGTGTCGACCTTACCGAGGGTGCCCGCATGAGCGAATCGAATAAATACTTCGGCAAGTACCGCGGCACGGTCCTGCAAAACATCGATCCCGAACAGCGTGCGCGCATCCAGGTGATGGTGCCCGACGTCGGCGGCCTGCTGCCCTCGTCGTGGGCCATGCCCTGCGTGCCGCTGGCCGGCAAGGCGATGGGCACCTTCATGGTGCCGCAGATCGGCGCCGGGGTATGGGTCGAATTCGAGCAGGGCGATCCCGAGTACCCGATCTGGACCGGCGGTTTCTGGGGCCTGGCGGCCGAAGTGCCGGCGCTGGCGCTGGCGGGCAATCCGGCCAGTCCCAGCATGGTGTTCCAGACCGGCTTGCAGAACACGCTGTCGATCAGCGACCTGCCGGGACCGACCGGCGGGATCATGTTGAAGAGCACCACCGGCGCCATGATCGTCGTGAACGACATCGGCATCACCATCAGCAACGGCAAGGGCGCCACGATCGTGCTGGCCGGGCCGACGGTGACGATCAATAACGGCGCGCTGGTGGTCGTATAAGAGACAAAGGAGACATCATGCCGGGATTTTTGCTGCATGTCGGCGCCACCGTCCTGTGTTCGCACAGCGGACAGGCGCAGCCGACGGTACCCAATCCGCGCGTCACCGTGGGCGGCATGCCCACCGTGACGATGACCACGCCCTACGTGATCGCCGGCTGCATCCTGCCGCCGGTATCCAACGGCCCCTGCGTGACCGCGCAGTTTGTCAGCGCGGCCACGCGCGTCACCTCGAACGGCGTCCCGCTGCTGCTGATGGACAGCCAGGCCATCTGCGCCCCGAGCGGCTTCCCGCTGCTGCCGCCGGTCACGCAAACCCGGGTGAGTGCGATATGAATATCGACTATCCCTTCCACATCGACCAGCGCGGGCGCAGCGCCGCCACTGGCGACGACGACCACATTCGCGACATGATCGAGCAGCTCCTGTTCACCCGGCCGGGCGAGCGCGTCAACCGGCCCGATTTCGGCAGTGGCCTGATGCACCTGGTGTTCGGCCCGAACAGCACCGCCATGGCGGCCACCCTGCAGTTCACCATGCAGGCAGCGCTGCAGCAATGGCTGGGCGACGTGATCGACGTGCTGCGCCTGGAAGTGAGCAGCGACGACGCCACCCTGGCCGTGGCGCTGGACTACCGCATCCGCCGCGATGGCGAACTGCGCAACGACACCTTTACCACGGACCTGCGCCATGAATGACCATGCCACGGCCTGCGCGGCGGAGCTGCGCCGCGCCACCCTGTTCGCCAGGCGCGAGCGCTTCAACGGCGTCGATTTCGTCGAAGTTCTGCCTGACCAGCGATCCCTGTGCGTGCATTTTTTCGGCGACGTGCCCGA
>CAMLHI010000266.1 GCA_946479705.1 uncultured Oxalobacteraceae bacterium | reverse complement strand
GCCAAGTATGCGTATTGCGCGGCGGTCGATGAAATCATCCTGCGTTCGCCGTACGCGGTGCGTGAAGCCTGGGAGACCCGGCCGCTGCAATTGCGCCTGTTCGGCGACCAGCTCGCCGGCGAACATTTCTTCCAGCGCCTGGAAGACTTGCGCGCGCGCGGCAGCAAGCATATGCAGGCGCTGGAAGTGTTCCACCTGTGTTTGCTGATGGGCTTCCAGGGCCGCTATGCGCTCGATGGGGAGGAAAAGCTCAATGCGCTGTGCGCCAGGCTGGGCGAGGAAATCGCCCGCATGCGCGGCAAGCATCGCGGTTTCGCGCCGCACGTGGCGCGTCCGGACCAGATCGCCAACCGGCTGCGCAGCGACCTGTCGCTGTGGGTGCTCGGTTGCGTGTTTGCCCTGTGCGGGCTGGGGGCTTACATCGGCTTTCGCGCCAGCCTCGGCCATCGGACCGAGACCACCCTGGCGGCCTACAACGACCTGATCAAGCTGCCGCCGAAACCGGCCAGCGTGACCATCACCCTGCCCTGAGAGGCTGAGTCGACATGCCCGCGCCGGCGGGCGCCCCTGCATGGGCGCCCGCCGGCGCGAAGTTTATTGAACGACCTTGAATTCGATACGGCGGTTGCGCGCGCGGCCGTCGGCGCTGCGGTTGTCCGCCACCGGCCGGTCCGGTCCCTCTCCCGCCACATTGACCAGCTCCGGGCGCACGCCTTTCGAGGCCAGGTAGGTGCGCACCGCTTCGGCACGCGCCAGGCTGAGCGCCAGGTTGCTGGCGCGCGCGCCGGCGTTGTCGGTATGCCCGATGACATCGACCTTCTTGTTCTTGAGGCGCAGCATCGCCACGCTCATCTCATCGAGTATCCGCTTGCCCGAATCGGTCAGGGTTGCCTGGCCCGATTCGAACTCGATCAGGCGGTTGCGCAGGGCTTCATCGAGCGTCGTCTGTTCGGACTGGACCACCCGCAAGCCATTGTTGACGGTATAGGTCGGGTTCAGGCTGGCGGCGAATTCGCTGGCGATCTGCTGACGCTGCGCCTCGCTGCCGACCTCGCCCCGTACGCTGACGGTGTTGCCGTCGATCTTCAGCTGGCCGGCGTTGATCAGCTTCAGGTTCGGTCCCAGCAATTTCTGCACATAGGCATCCCAGTTGGCCGGCGCCGACACGGTCCCGACCGACAATCGATCGACCACGCGCTCGCCGTACAAGGCGCGCAGCCTGCCCAGCAGGCCGGCCTTGCTGGCCTCGTCGGCCACGGTGCCGCTGACCACCACCGCCGCGTTGGGGTCGGTCGCGGCCATCGCATTGGCGGCGGCCAGCACGGCCGCCAGCACATAGATACGCTTCATGCAGCGCCTCCGATAAAAGTCTGCAGGAACAATTCGCGCGCCATCTTCAGCGGCAGCTGCGGCTGGTCGAGGTAGCTGGCCAGGGCGCGGATGTCGATATCGATGCCGAGCTGCTCGTCGACCCAGTCGGTATCGTCGAAGGCGACTTGCTGCTCGGCGCCGAAGATCGGGTCGATGATGGCGCGCAGGGTGGGCGTCGAGGCGCCGCGAAAGCCCACCACCAGCACCGGACGCATTTCCAGGGTGGCGATGAACAGGGCCAGTTCGGCATCGGCCCGGCCCAGGAAGGGGACGATCAGTTCGAGCCAGAAGGCGGCCACCACGTGGCGCGCGAAGGGATTGTCGGGCAGCGGCAGCACCAGGCTCTTGCCCAGATCGGTGACGCCGGCATGCAGGACCGGCTGCAGCAGCAGGCCCAGGGCCAGCAGCATCTGGCGCACATTGCAGTGGCCGAGCATGCCGGACAGCTCGGCCACCGTGCCGGCGGCCATGTAGCTGGCCACGGCGGCGCCGGCCAGTTCGTCCACCTCGACCTCTTCCTCGCCGACCGCCTGCAGGGCCGGAGCCGGATCGGCGGCGGCCATCACGGCGCGGCCCATGCGGCCCATGCTGTTCCACAAGCCTTCCAGCACGGCCGGGCAGCGCGCGGCGAAGGTGGCCGGATCGGCCAGTTCGAGGGTGCGCATCATGATGAAGGGGAAGCGCCGGCCCGACTGGTCGCGGCTGCCCATGATGTGGCCGGCGATGGCATGGCGCCGGCGCGGCCCCACGAAGGCGAAATGCACCGGGGCAAAGGCGTCGTAGTGGAGCTTCCAGCGTGGGTCGGCCGGCAGCTCGGCCATGACCTGGGCCAGCCAGTCGTCCAGCACGCCCATCAGCGGCACGTCCTGGACGTCCTTGACGAAGTCGCTGCGCGCGGGCAGCTTGCCGAAGTAGCCGATGCGGGTGGCACTGTGGACGCGCATCATGGTGCCACCCCCACATTAGCCAGCGCCAGCGCCGGGGCGGACGGGGCGCGTCCGACGATGGCCTCGGGCAGGCGCAAGCCCTTGAAGCCGTGCGAGGCCTGGGTCCGGTCGGAGCGTCCCTGGATCTCGGGACTGCTGACGATCTTCATATCCACGGCAATATTGATATTGGCGCTGCTCCAGCGCAGCTCGAACACGCCGCCGTCCTTGCGGGTGCGCTGGGCCGCGTCGAACAGGCGTTTCAGGCCGAACTGGCCGGCTTCGTTGAACACTTCCACGCTGCGCCCGTCGGCCAGGATGGCGACGATGCGGGCGCCGGCCACACCGTTCGGGCTGGGGTGCACCATATTGGTCCAGACCGGGGGCGTGTTGCGATAGCGTAGTTGCTGGCCGTCGATCTCGATGGTGTATTCGACCACCCCGGCGGCCGGCGCCGCTTGCAGCTGGAACACGGTTTGCGGCGCGCCCCCGCCGGACGGCGCCACGCCATTGTTGCTCAGCGGCGCGATCCAGCCCGGGAAGGCCGACACCGCCGCCGGCGCCAGGGCGATGCCCATGTCGGCCCAGGTGCGCGCCGCCAGCACGTCGCCGCGCCGCACCACCAGCGGCCCCATGGCGCTGGTGACGAACTTGGCGATCTGGCCGTCCGGACCGAACACCATGGCAATTTCCGCCGAGGTGGCTTCGACGTGCGAGGAGGTATCGAAGGGATACTTCAGCGCCAGGTTCTTCTGGAACGGTTCGAGCACCTGCACTTGCCAGGTCTTGTTGATTTCGGTCTCGCTGGGCTGGACGATGAGGGCGAAGGTTTGCATCAGCGGGCGCACCAGCAAGGGCCGCAGGGCGGTTTTCTGGCTGTCGCTCATGCCGGTCAGCATTTGCTCGTCGACGTATTTGAGGGCCTCGGCCAGTTCCGAGCCGCCCCCTTCCAGGGTTTGCTGCATGAATTGCTTGGCGCCCGGGCCGGGGTCGCCCTGGTTCTTCAGCTGGTTGAGGCGGCTGCGCACGCGCGCCAGGCTGTCCAGGTAGCCGCTCAGCAGGGAGCCGTCCTTGTCGCGCTTGCCGACCAGCCTGGCCACGCCGGCGAACTCGCGTCCGATCGGCCCCATCTGCGGCGCGGCGCCGGCCTCGGCCTGGCTCACGTCGAGCACCTGGCGCGCCTCGCCGGGCGCGCGCCGCAGCACGCTTTCCTTGAACCAGGCCAGCGCGCCCTTCTCGACCTTGTCCATATTGATGCGCGCGGTGGCCGGATTGTCCCAGGAGGTTTCGCGGTCGATGGCCTGCAGCAGCTTGGCGATCGGCGACAGTTGCGCGTCGCCCAGGCGGTTCATGGCGCGCACGCTGGCGTCGAAGCCGTTCAGTTCGCTCATGCTGATGCCCTGCACGAAACGCAGCCATTCGCGCGCATACTCGGTCTTGTAGAGCTCAATCAAGGTCTTCTGGATCTGTTCCGGGCTGCCTTCCAGGGTCAGGTCGTCCTTGCTGGCGGTCTTGAGCACCCAGTCGGTCGATTGCAATTCCTTGTTGGACACGTCGCGGATAGCGCCCAGCACGAATTTTTCCCAGGCATCGCGGGTGAAAACGCCGGGCACGGCGTTGCTGCCGACGATCAAGGTCTGGTCGGCCTCGCCGACGAGGCGCGCCACGGTGACGGCGGGAAAGCGGGTGTTGGCGCGCGACTTGATGTCGGCAAACACGCGCTCGCGCGCCGGGGTACCGTTTTGCACACGGCGCAGCTGTTCGCGGCTGCTGTCGACCAGCGTGAGCTTGAGCGCCAGCCTGGGCCAGGCCGGGTCGCCAATCTGTGCCACGTAAAAGCTCATCAGGCGCTCGGCGCTGCGGATCATCTGTTCGCGCGGCATGGCGCCGCGGTTGGCTTCGAGCCAGCCGCGCCAGTAGCGGGTCATCTGGTCGTTCAGGTGACTGGGCTCGGCGCGCGACTTGTCGCTCAACATCAGGTAAGTCTTGAGCGCGGCGTAGACATCGTCGTAGCTGGCCGGCGAAGCGTCCTGGTAGGGCTGGCCGGGCCGCGCCGGC
>CAMLHI010000265.1 GCA_946479705.1 uncultured Oxalobacteraceae bacterium | reverse complement strand
AGCGGCTTCAAGAAAGTGAATACCTTATGAGCGGCAGCATCACCGGCGACGCGCTGATTGGCGGCGTGGCCGTCAAGGGCGCGGGCGGCTCCTTCCAGGCCTTCAATCCGGCCTCGCGCACGGCGCTGGAGCCGAGCTTCCACATGGTCAGCGCCGAGCAGATCGACCAGGCTTGCCGCCTGGCCGACGCCGCCTTCGACCCTTACCGCGCCACTTCGAACGAAGAGCGCGCGCGCTTCCTGGAAACCATCGCCGCCCAGATCGTCGAGATCGGCGATGAACTGATCGAACGCGCGATGGCTGAAACCGGCCTGCCGCGCGCCCGCCTCGAAGGCGAGCGTGGCCGCACCACCGGCCAGCTGAAGCTGTTCGCAGAACTGCTGCGCGAAGGTTCGTGGGAAGACCCGCGCATCGACAGCGCGCTGCCCGAGCGCCAGCCGCTGCCGCGTCCCGATCTGCGCTACCGCCTGATCGGCGTCGGTCCGGTGGCCGTTTTCGCGGCCAGTAACTTCCCGCTGGCGTTCTCGGTGGCCGGCGGCGACACCGCCTCGGCCCTGGCGGCCGGCTGCCCGGTGGTCCTGAAAGCCCACTCGGCCCACCCCGGCACCTCCGAACTGGTGGCGCGCGCGGTGGTCAATGCCGTCAAGTTGTGCAATCTGCCTGCCGGCGTGTTCGCCCTGCTGACCGGTACCGGCAACGGCATCGGCCAGGGCCTGGTCGCCCATCCGGCCATCAAGGCGGTCGGCTTCACCGGCTCGCGTTCGGGCGGTACCGCGCTGATGGCCGTGGCCGCTGCGCGTCCGATTCCGATCCCGGTCTACGCCGAAATGAGCAGCATCAACCCCTTCATCCTGCTGCCGCACGCGCTGGCCGCGCGCGGCGAGCAGATCGCCGCCGGCTTCGCCGCCTCGCTGACCATGGGTGTGGGCCAGTTCTGCACCAACCCTGGCCTGGTGCTGGCGCTGGACTGCCCTGAACTGGACAAGTTCGCCGCCAAGGCCGGCGCAGCGCTGGCCAAGATCGACGCGGCCACCATGCTCACCGCCGGCATCGCCTCGGCCTACCAGTCGGGCGTGCACAAGCTGGGCGCGCACGACGCGGTGCAAGCCGTGGCCAAGGCCGACCAGGTCGAAGGCAAGGGCGCGCCGGCACTGTTCAAGACCAGTGCCAAGGCCTTCGCCAGCGAGCACGCGCTGCAGGACGAGATCTTCGGACCGGCCGCGCTGATCGTCGCCTGCGACAGCATCGAGGAACTGCGCTCGGTGGCCGAGCGCCTGGAAGGCCAGCTCACCGCCACCTTGCAGATGGACCCGGAAGACACCGAACTGGCGCGCGCGCTGGTGCCGGTGCTGGAACGTAAGGTCGGCCGCATCCTGGCCAACGGTTTCCCGACCGGCGTGGAAGTATCGACCGCGATGGTGCACGGCGGCCCGTTCCCGGCCACCTCGGACGGGCGCAGCAGCTCGGTCGGCACGGCCGCGATCGAACGCTTCCTGCGTCCCGTGTGTTACCAGAACCTGGCGCAGACGCTCTTGCCTCCGGTATTGCAGGACAGCGCCGCCGGCAAGGTGTGGCGACGCCGCGATGGCGCGCTAACACGCGAACAATAAATAAAAAGCACGCGGGCGGCCCACAAGGCCGCCTTCGGCATTTGACACTAGCAGGAGACTCACCATGAAGAAAGCCTCATTCCCCAGCCTCGAAGGCAAGCTGGTATTCATTACCGGCGGCGGCAGCGGCATCGGTGAAGCGATGGTCGAATCCTTCGCCGAGCAGGGCGCCAAGGTTGCCTTCGTCGACATCATGCAGGCCGAAAGCGAAGCGCTGTGCGCGCGCCTGGCCGCGGCCGGCCTTCGCACGCCTTTGTTCCGCCGCTGCGACATCACCGATATTCCGGCCCTGAAGGCCGTCATGAGCGAACTGGCCGCCGAGCTGGGCGACGATTTCGACGTCCTGGTCAACAACGCCGCCAACGACCAGCGCCACCAGACCGAAGACGTCACGGTGGAGTACTACGACAGCCGCGTGGCGATCAACCAGCGCCCCATGTTCTTCGCCGCCCAGCAGGTCTATCCGGGCATGAAGCGCAAGGGTGCCGGCTCGATCGTCAACGTCAGCTCGATGTCCTACCACGCCAAGAATGGCGGCTACCCCGTGTATGCCCAGACCAAGGCATCGGCGGTCGGCCTGACCCGCGGCCTGGCGCGCGACTTCGGCGCCCACGGCATCCGCGTCAACACCGTCACCCCCGGCTGGGTGATGACCCAGCGCCAGATCGACCTGTGGCTCGACGACGCCGGCAAGGCCGAGATCAAGCGCTCCCAGTGCCTGCCTGGCCAGCTGCTGCCCTACGATATCGCCGCCATGGTGATGTTCCTGGCCGCCGACGACAGCGCGATGTGCACCGCACAGGACTTCATCGTCGACGCCGGCTGGATCTGAGAGGCCTGGCGCCTTTCGCAGCGTGTATGATCCGGGCTGGCCGCGCGCGGCGGCCGCCCCGATCGGCGCGCATCCATGACGACCGCCCGGCTGGCGCTGTCGTCGCCATTTTCAAATAGCCCCACAAACTATCAACCAAAGAGACAGCTATGAACATCAAGCATAAAGTGATCGCATTGAGTCTGGCCGCCATCGGCGCGCTGCCGGCGTTTGCGGCCAACCAGGTCAGCGTGGCGATCGACGCCAGCAAGCCCGGCCCGGTCATCAACAAGAACGTGTACGGCCAGTTCGCCGAACACCTCGGCACCGGCATCTACGAAGGCATGTGGGTCGGTCCGAAATCGAAGATCCCGAACACCCGCGGCTGGCGCAACGACGTGGTCGGCGCCCTCAAGGAACTGCACGTGCCGCTGATCCGCTGGCCGGGCGGCTGCTTCGCCGACGAATACCACTGGCGCGACGGCATCGGCGCGCGCGAGAAGCGTCCGACCAAGGTCAACACCAACTGGGGCGGCGTGGAAGAGAGCAATGCGGTCGGCACCCACGAATTCTTCGACCTGGCCGAACAGGTCGGCGCGGACACCTACGTCAACGGCAACCTCGGTACCGGCACCGTGCAGGAGATGAGCGAGTGGGTCGAGTACATGACTTCGCCGAGCAAGTCCACCCTGGCCAATCTGCGCCGCAAGAATGGCCGCGACAAGCCGTTCAAGGTGGACTTCTTCGCCATCGGTAACGAAGCCTGGGGCTGCGGCGGCAATATGTCGCCGGAGTACTATGCAGACCTCTACCGCAACTACAACACCTTCCTGCGCGCGCCGCAGGAATTCCGTCCTAAGATGATCGCCAGCGGCGGCAACGACAACGATACCAGGTGGACCGAGGTGCTGTCGAACCGCCTGAAGGGCCAGACCGAGGCCATCAGCTTCCACTACTACACCATCCCGACCGGTAACTGGGACGTCAAGGGCGCGGCCACCGGCTTCAAGGAAAACGAGTGGATGTCGACCCTGCAGAAAACCCTCCGGATGGATTCGCTGATCAAGACCAACGTGGCGGTGCTGGACAAGAACGACCCGGCCAAGAAGATCGCCTTCAACGTCGATGAATGGGGCACCTGGTACGACGTCGAGAAGGGCACCAACGCCGGCTTCCTGTTCCAGAACAACACCCTGCGCGACGCGGTGGTGGCGGCGCTGAACTTCAACATCTTCCACGCCTACGCCGACCGGGTGAAGATGACCAATATCGCGCAGATGGTCAACGTGCTGCAAGCGATGATCATCACCGACAAGGACAAGATGCTCCTGACGCCGACCTACTATGCCTACCAGATGTATGTGCCGTTCCAGGACGCCACCTCGCTGCCGGTGCAGGTGAGCGACAGCGCGCCGTACAAGCTCGGCGACGTCAGCATTCCGGGCGTGTCGGCATCGGCCGCGCGCGCCAAGGATGGCAAGGTGTATCTGGCCCTGGTCAACACCAACCCCGGCCAGCCGGTCGAGGTGAGCGTGGACGTGACCGGCACCAAGGTCACCGGCGCCAGCGGCAAGGTGCTGACCTCGTCCGAGATGGACGCGCACAACACCTTCAAGGCGCCGCAGGCGATCAAGCCGGCGCCGTACAGCGCCAAGGCCGCCAACGGCAAGCTGAACCTGACCCTGCCGGCCAAGGCCGTGGTCGTGGTGGCGCTGGAGGGTTAAGCCAGGCACTCCCCCGCCATCCTGCGCGGTGGCGGGGGAGGGAGCGCCTGCAAGAGCACGCCCGCGCGGCGGCCGGCAAGCTCCGGCGGATGCTCAAGCTGCTGAACATGACGCGGGAGCGCGACGGCTGGACCGTTGCCGATCCCGCGGACCTGAATAATTACCAGAGAAAACTACGCTCATGAGCAAACTTCTCGCCAGCCTGCTGCTGGCAGCAACAGCATTG
>CAMLHI010000264.1 GCA_946479705.1 uncultured Oxalobacteraceae bacterium | reverse complement strand
TGCTGCTGGTGCTGCTGGCCGGCTGGGCATATCACGAATCGCGCACCTCGGCCATGCAGGCGCGCTTTTTTGCCGGCATCGCCGAAAAAGTCAGCTACCGGGTCGAGGCCGGCGCCAGCAAGGCCATCCGCTTCCCGCATGTGAGCCCGTACGACGAGCGGCTCGGCTACTCGAGCATGCCCGACTACCTCAAGCGCCTGTCGGCGCGCGATTTCGTCGTCACCGCGCAGGCGCGCATGTCGCCCAAGATGGTCGAACTGGCCGACATGGGCCTGTTCGCGACCTACCGCGAAAAGACCCGCGCCGGTCTCGACATCCTCGACTGCAAAGGCCAGTCGCTGTATTCGGCGCGCTTCCCCGAGCGCGTCTACGACCGTTTCGAAGACACCCCGGCGCTGCTGGTCAAGAGCCTGCTGTTCATCGAAAACCGCGAACTGCTCGACCCCACCTATCCGAAGCGCAATCCGGCCGTCGAGTGGGACCGCTTCAGCAAGGCCGTGTTCGACAAGTCCCTGCACATCTTCAGCGGCAGCGACCGCCGCTCGGCCGGCGGCAGCACCCTGGCCACCCAGATCGAAAAATACCGCCACTCGCCGGAAGGGCGCACCGGTTCGCTGTCGGAAAAGCTCAAGCAGATGGCCTCGGCCACCCTGCGCGCTTACCAGTACGGCGAAGACACCACCAATGTGCGCCGCAAGATCGTGCTCGACTATCTCAACACCGTGCCGCTGTCGGCCAAGCCGGGCTACGGTGAGGTCAACGGCATCGGCGACGGCATGTGGGTCTGGTACGGGCGCGACTTCGCCGACGTGAACAAGGAGCTCAAGGGCCCGATTACGTCCGGGCAGGCGGCGCTGGCCTACAAGCAGGCGCTGTCGCTGATGATCGCGCAGCGCCGTCCGGCCCACTACCTGGGCGCCGGCGCCAACGATCTCGAAGAACTCTCCAATGTGCACCTGCGCGTGCTGGCGCAGGCCGGCGTGATCACGCCGCAGTTGCGCGACGCCGCCCTCAAGGTCAAGCTGCATCCCTCGACCGCCTCGGGCGTGGTGGCGCCGGAAGCGAACAGCTTCGTCAGCCGCAAGGCCGCCAACGCGGTGCGCGCGCACCTGGGTTCCCTGCTGGGCGACAACCGCCTGTACAACCTCGACCGCCTCGATATGGAAGTGGTCTCCACGCTCGACTCGCGCGTGCAGGAAGCCGTCACCGCCAAGCTGCGCGACCTGCGCGATGCCGACAAGGCCGAAGCGGCCGGCCTGACCGGCAAGGGCATGCTGGGCAACGGCGACCCGGCCAACGTGGTCTACAGCTTCACCCTGCTCGAACGCGGCGACAAGGTCAACTACCTGCGCCTGCAGACCGACAACTACGACCAGCCGCTCGACATCAACGACGGCGCCAAGCTCGATCTCGGTTCCACGGCCAAGCTGCGCACCCTGATCACCTACCTGGACATCGTCGACCAGCTGCACAAGCGCTATTCGGACAAGGCGCCCGAGGAACTGGCGAAGATCACGGTCGACCCGAAAGACCATCTCTCGCGCTGGGGCATCGATTACTTCATCGCGCTGCCGAAAGCCGAACAGCGCGGCCTGCCGGAGATGCTCAACGCGGCCATGGAGCGCAAATACTCGGGCAATCCGGGCGAAGCCTTCTTCACCGGCGGCGGCATCCACACCTTCGGCAACTTCAGCAAGCTCGATAACGCGCGCATCCTGACCCTGCGCGACGGCCTGCGCAACTCGACCAACCTGGTGTTCGTGCGCATGATGCGCGACGTGGTGCGCTACTACATGTTCCAGCTGCCCGGCTCCTCGGCCGCGCTGCTGGCCAATGCCGACGATCCGCGCCGCGGCGAATACCTGAGCCGCTTCGCCGACCGCGAAGGCACCGAGTTCCTCAACAAGTTCTGGGCGAAGTACAAGGGCAAGACGCCGGACGAAGCGACCAGGACCCTGCTGGAGTCGCGCCACCACACGCCGACCCGGCTGGCCAATATCCACCGCACCATCGCGCCCAACGCTACCCTGGCGCAGTTCCGCGCCTTCCTGGACGAGAACCTCGACTCGGCCAACGAAGTGTCGGAAGAGAAGAGCGCCAAGATGTTCGAGCAGTACTCGCCGGCCAATATGTCGCTGGGCGACCGCGGCTACCTGGCCAGCATCCACCCGCTCGAACTGTGGCTGGTCGGCTACCTGCGCGCGCATCCGCAGGCCGGCTACGACGACATGGTCGCCGCCAGCGTCAAGGAACGCCAGGAAGTCTATTCGTGGCTGTTCAAGACCCACCGCAAGCACGCGCAGGACAAGCGCATCGCCGGCCTGCTGGAAGTGGAAGCCTTTTTGAAGATCCATGCGCAGTGGAAGCGCATGGGCTACCCCTTCGATTCGCTGGTGCCCTCGTACGCGACGGTGCTGGGCGCCTCGGCCGACCGTCCCTCGGCGCTGGCCGAGATGATGGGCATCGTCGTCAACGGCGGCATCCGCAAGGGGGTCGAGCGGATCGATTCGCTGCACTTCGCCAAGGGCACGCCCTACGAGACCCTGGTCAAGAACGGCAAGAATGCACCTGCCGAGCGCATCATCTCGGCCGAGGTGGCGCGCGTGACGGCCAATGAAATTCGCGGCGTGGTCTCGGACGGTACCGCCAAGCGCGTCAAGACCGCGTTCAAGCTGGCCGACGGCCAGATCGTCGCGGTGGGCGGCAAGACCGGTACCGGCGACCAGCGCTTTGAAGTGTATGCGCGCGGCGGCGGGGTGATCGAATCGCGCTACGTGAACCGTTCGGCCACTTTCGTCTTCAACATCGGCGAGCGCTTCTTCGGCAGCATGACGGCTTATGTGCATGGTCCGGAATCGGCCAAGTACGACTTCACCAGCGCGCTGCCGACCCAGCTGCTGGCGACCCTGGCGCCGACCCTGATGCCGATGATCGAGCCGCCCGCCGATCCCAAAGCGGTGAGCTGCGTGCGCTAAGGTCAAAGCAGGCGCGCCGAAGGCGCTTGCCAAGTCGGTCGAATGTTGGCATTGTTCCACGCCATGAAACCATTCGACCGCGCCATGTCCAAGATTCGCAAATTCACGAAGTTTACTGAGTTTTCCGTGCGCGATCTGCTCGCCACCGCCGGGCCGACGATCGCCACGATCGCCGTGCTGTGCGCGCTGGCCTATCTCATCGTCGATCCGGCGCCGCCGCGCCAGGTGACGCTGGCGGCGGGGCAGGAGAACAGCGGCTACGACGAATTCGCCAGGAAGTATGCCAAGGCCCTGGCCAAGCACGGCATCAAGGTGACCATCCAGCGCTCACTCGGTTCGCAGCAGGACCTTGAGCTGCTCAAGGCGGGCAAGGTCGATATCGCCTTCGTGCAAAGCGGCTCGACCGAGCCCGGTGAGGCGCAGAGCGACAAGCTGGTCTCGCTGGGCAGCCTGTTCACCGAGCCGGTGTGGCTGTTCATGCGCGAGCCGGTGGCGGTCGACCAGATCGCCAAACTCAAGGGATTGAAAATCAACCTGGGGCCGGAAGGCACCGGCGTGCCCAGGCTGTTCCGCCATGTGCTGGACCTGAACGGAGTCGAACCGGCCGAGCTGACCCTCGGCGCGCTGGAAAACACCCCGGCCACCATGGCGCTGCTGGACGGCAGCATCGATGCGCTGGTGTTCTCGTCCTCGCCGGATGCGCCACTGGTGCAGATGCTGCTTCAGACGCCCGGCATCCGCCTGTTCGATTTCGCCCAGGCCGAAGCCTACACGCGCCGGCTGCCGTTCATGTCGCACGTGGTGCTGCCGCGCGGGATCGTCGATGTCGGGCGCGACCTGCCCGCGCAGGACTACCACCTGGTGGCGCCCACCGCGACCCTGGTGGCCACCGACCGCCTGCATCCGGCGCTGGTGGACCTGTTCGTGCAGGCCGCCGCCGGGATCCATGGCGGCACCGGCTGGTTCCAGCAGCAGGGCCAGTTCCCCTCGCCCAAGTACACCGAGATCCCGGTGGCAGGGGAGGCCGCCAAGTTCTACAAGGATGGTCCGCCGCTGCTGCAGCGCTATATGAACTTCTGGCTGGCGAATTTCTTCGACCGCATGTGGGTCGTGGTGGTGGCGCTGGCGGCGCTGCTGCTGCCGCTGTCGAAGATCGTGCCGCCGCTGTATGTGTGGCGCATCCGCTCGCGCATCTACCGCTGGTACGGCCAGCTGCGCGCGGTCGAGCAGGAACTGGAGCACGCCCATGGCGCGCGCCGCACGGAGGTCTGCACCCGGCTGCTCAAGCGCCTCGACGACATCGAGGAGCTGGTCAACCAGATTTCGATTCCGCTGGCCTTTGCCGATGCCTTGTACGGTCTGCGCAGCCATATCAATTTCGTGCGCCAGCGCGTGCGCACGCTGCTGGCCACGGAGCCTTGAAGGCC
>CAMLHI010000263.1 GCA_946479705.1 uncultured Oxalobacteraceae bacterium | reverse complement strand
TCTTCCGGCTTTTCGATGTCGCCTTCGATCGACATCAGGCCTTCCTTGCGCACTTTCGACAGCACGTCGAACAGCAAGGCCATCATTTCCATGTACAGGTCCTTGGTGTGACGCGAGCCTTTAAACAGCGACGGCAAGGCTTTCATGGTCGCCTTGATGGCCTTGTTATTGTTACCGACGAAGAAGGCGCCAAAGGCCGCGCCGCCGATCATCAGCAGTTCGAGCGGCTGCCACAGCGAGCCGAGGTGGCCGCCGTTGAGGGCAAAGCCACCGAACACCGAACCGATGACAATCACATATCCGATAATGACTAACAAGAGCCCTGACTCCTCATTCTTGATCTTGGAATTTTTACAATACAGCCGCGAATGATGTAACGCGGCAGGGCGAAAAATTTACATACGGAACTACAATACTAGGAGAATTGGTTACCGGCAAGCAAAAGTAGACCGTTTGTCGCCTAAAAGTCCCAGACGTACAGCACTGGTCCGCGCCCTCTTGGCGAGACGATAAGATCGGGGGCTTTTTCCGTTATCAGAAATTCATAACTGAGCAATTTTGACCCTGGACGCATCTCCGCAGAGGCTTTGCGCCAGAGCGCGCTCATGGCCGCCGGAGAGAGGTAGGCGAAGACCAGGTCGTAATCGGCGAAATGTAGATTTTCATAATCCCCGAGGAGGAACTTGGCTTGACTGCGCGACAATTTTGCGCGCAGCGTGCTGGCCAGCCATGGCAGGGGCGCCAGCTCGATGCCGGTGAAATGCGAACCGGGACGGCGGCGCGCCAGTTCCAGCACCAGCCCGCCCAGGCCGCTGCCGATATCGATGGCCGCCACCGGCCGGCCCTGCGGCAGCAGTTTATCGACTTCATCCCACACGCGCTGGCCGGACGGATAGTAGGGCACCTGGGTGCGGAAGGTCGACCAGTACAGCACCAGGAACAGCAGGAAGGCGGCCAGGAACCACCAGGGCGCGATGTGCAGGCTCAGTGCGCCATACAAGGCCAGCGGAAACAGCAGCTGGATCGCCAGCCACCAGGCGGCCAGGCCGCGCCAGCGCGCCAGCAGGCAGGCGAACCCGCCCTGCACCAGGGCCACGCCGGCATACGAGACAGACAGGCCGGCGCGCGCCAGCAGGAACACGGCGATCAAAGTGGGGACAAAGGCGGCGCACTGCAGCAGCAGGGCCTGCACGGCGGGTGCGCGCCAGATGCGGCGAAGGGCAGGACTCACGCCCTGCCCTTCGGCATCTTGCTTGCAATGAATGCGGGAACGATGATCACTCAGGCGGACTGGAGCGCAGCGGCGTCCTTGGCGTCCTTGACCTTCTTGGTCTTGCCGGCGCGCGAAGGCATGTGGCACAGGCCGCACAGATATTTCTGGTTCAGGTCGAGGCCATTGATGACGAACTTGCCCTTGCATTTGTCGCATGAGGCCATTTCCAGCATCTTGCTCTGAAAAAAACGCACCAGGGTCCAGGCGCGCGTCAGCGACAGCAGCGGTTCCTGGCCCGGCTCGGGCGGCATTTGTTCGAGGTAGAGCTTGTAGGCTTTCATCACCGCTTCGATGCCGGTGGCGCCGGCGTGCTCGACGAGGAATTTGTGGATGTTGATGAACAGCGAGGAATGGATATTCGGCTGCCAGGTCAGGAACCAGTCGGTCGAGAAAGGCAGCATGCCCTTCGGCGGCGACATGCCCTTGAGTTCTTTATATAAGTTCAGCAAGCGTTCGCGCGACAGCGACACTTCCGACTCGAGCAACTGGAGGCGGGCGCCAAGCTGGATCAACTCGATGGCCAGCTGGATTTCCTGGGCTTCCGATACCACGCTTTTCTTCGACATGCTGCTCTCCCCGGTTGGCCGCGACGATGAATTAAGCGATCTCTTCGACTGGCTGGCCAGCCATCAGAATGGCGGCGTGCGACTGGGCAAGGACACGGTCTTTGTTGTGGCTGGTCAGCATCGACAGGATAGCACTGTCGTCGAAACGGAAGCGCGCCAGCATCATGTTGCCACCCGCCAATTTCAGGATCTGGGCGTTGCTCATGCCCTGGATCAGGTCGGCGATGTCGGCCGAAATGCCGAGGCGGAAAATCGCGGTGACTTTATCGGCACGGATCATCTGCTGAGCCAGCATCAGGTAGCTCAGGTTTGCATCACGAATTTCAGCCATCATGTCGTTTGCAGTCATTTCCATCTCCTTGATCCGTTTGAAATCTGGCGGTTTGTATTGCCAGTGAGATAGATTGTGACCGTGCGGAAACAAAACCGGAATAGGCGAGGCACTGTATTTTGAGGCGGAGAATGACGAAGTCGACCCGTAGGAGTTCGTCTGACGAACCCTGCCGGATCATGGTCGCGCCCCTATGAAAACCCGGGGGCGGATGAGATGTAACTGACTGTAAGAACTGCTTTTTCGGCCGACGGAATTCTGTCGTCTAAGCCGGTTACGTCAAGGTTTCGGGGAACTTTAGGGTTGTTTGAAAATATTTTTCGATATTTCCAAAAAACTGCCCGAAGCCCCTTGTCTGAACCGGTTACGTCAGCGTTCGGAAGAACTTGAGGGTTTTTTTCAAAAATTTTTAAAAAAAGTGAAAAAAGAGCGAAATCGCCCGCTTTCGATGCCTGATCGACAATATTCGCCGCCGAAACGCCTGTTTTTTCTTGTTAAACTCACCAAGTACTTGAAGCTTCAACTAAATGAAGGCTGCGATATGACCCGTAACGACTGCCTTGCCCGCGACGAGCGCGACGATCTCGCCCCGCTGCGTGCGCAATTCGATTTACCCGAGGGCGTGATCTACCTCGACGGCAATTCCCTCGGCCCGCGCCCCAGGGCCGCCCTCGCCCGCAGCCACGAGCTGCTGATGGATGAATGGGGACATGGCCTGATCCGCAGCTGGAACGACGCCGGCTGGTTCGCCCTGCCGCGCCGCCTCGGCGACCGCCTGGCGCCGCTGCTCGGGGCCCGTGACGGCGAAGTGGTCGTAACCGACAGCACCTCGGTCAACCTGTTCAAAGCGCTGGCGGGCGCGCTGCGCATGCAGGAAGCCGACCCGGCGCGCCGCACCATCGTCACCGAGCGCGCCAACTTCCCCACCGATATCTACATGGCCCAGGCCATGACCGCCTGGCTGGCGCAGGGCTACAGCGTGCGCCTGGTCGACTCCCCCGACGAGCTGGCAAGGGCCGTGGACGAACGCTGCGCGGTGCTGATGCTCACCCAGGTCAACTACCGCAGCGGCTACCGGCACGACATGGCGGCCATCGGCCAGTTGGCCCACCAGCGCGGCGCGCTGATGCTGTGGGACCTGGCCCATTCGGCCGGTGCGCTCGAACTGGACCTGACGGGCGACGGCGCCGACCTGGCCGTCGGCTGCACCTATAAATACCTCAACGGCGGCCCCGGCGCGCCCGGCTTCATCTGGGTGCCGCGCCGCCACCAGGAACGCTTCTACCAGCCGCTCTCGGGCTGGTGGAGCCACGCCACGCCCTTCGCCATGGCGCCCGGCTACGTGCCTGCCGACGGCATCGCGCGCGCCCTGACCGGCACCCAGCCGATCGTCTCGCTGGCGCTGGTCGAATGCGGCCTGGCGGTATTCGAGCGCACCAGCATGGCCGCCCTGCGCGCCAAGTCGCTGGCCCTGACGGACCTCTTCATCGAGCTGGTGGAACAGCGCTGCCCCCACCATCCGCTCCAGCTGCTCACACCGCGCGAGCACGCACGGCGCGGCAGCCAGGTCAGCGTCACCCATCCGCACGGCTTTGCGGTGATGCAGGCCCTGATCGGACGCGGCACCATCGGCGACTACCGCGAGCCGGGCATCATGCGCTTCGGCTTCGCGCCTTTATATACGCGCTTCGTGGACGTGTGGGATGCGGTCGAGACCCTGCGCGCCATCCTCGACGAGGCGGCCTACGACACCCAAGCGCGCCGCGACGCGGTCACCTGAGGAACTCTCATGAGCGATGAAGAACAGGCCAGGGACGCCAGCTGGCACGGAGCGCAGATGGACATGCGCGCATCGATGAGCTACGGCGACTACCTCGGGCTCGAACAGATCCTCTCGGCCCAGCACCCGCGTTCGCCCAACCACAACGAGATGCTGTTCATCGTGCAGCACCAGACCAGCGAACTGTGGCTCAAGCTGATGCTGCACGAGCTGCACGCGGTGCGCACCCACATCCGCGCCGGCGACCTGCCGCCGGCGTTCAAGATGCTGGCGCGGGTGGCGCGCATCATGGACCAGCTGGTGCACGCCTGGGATGTGCTGGCCACCATGACGCCGCCCGAGTATTCGGCCATCCGTCCTTACCTTGGAGCGTCGTCGGGCTTCCAGTCGCACCAGTACCGCGAACTCGAATTCGTCTTGGGGAACAAGAATGCCGCCCTGCTGGCGGTGCACGCGCA
>CAMLHI010000262.1 GCA_946479705.1 uncultured Oxalobacteraceae bacterium | reverse complement strand
TCGTCGCTCAGCTTTTCATTGCTGAAGCTGAGGATACGATACCAGGCGCCGTAGCGGTGGTCGACGAAATGATTCCAGCTGTAGGCCCACAGGCGGTCGTACCAGTCCCAGTAGGCCGCGTCGCCGGTGCGCGCGCCCAGCAGGGCGGCGCAGGCGAGGCTCTCGGCCTGGACCCAGAAGTACTTGTCGCCGTCGCAGATGGCACCGTCCGGAGCGAAGCCGTAGAAGATGCCGCCGTGGCGCTTGTCCCAGGCCTTTTCCAGGGCCAGGTCGAACAGTTCGCGCGCGCGCGGCAGCAGCCAGTCCGAGGGACCCTGCATGGCCACCGGATGGCGCTCGATGATCAGCAGCAGCTTGGCCCATTCGGTCAGGTGGCCGGGCTGGACGCCCCAGGGACGGAAGATATTGGACTTGTCGTGGCGGTTGTAGTCCCAGTCGACCGACCAGTCGGAATGGTAGTGTTCCCAGATCGTCCCGTCGGCCAGGCTGGCCTGGCGCACGGTGATGTTGTGGGCGATGGTTTCGGCGCGATGCAGGTAGCGCCGCTCGCCGGTGGCGTCGAAGGCGGCCAGCATGGCTTCGCAGGCGTGCATATTGGCGTTCTGGCCGCGGTAGGGCAGCACGGTCCAGTCGGCGGTGGCCTGGTCGGCGTACAGGCCGTACTGGGGCTGCCAGAAGCGGCGTTCCATCAGGTCGAAGGTTTCGCGGATGTAGCCATGCACTTCGAGCGCGCCGGCGGCGTAGGCGTGCGAATAGGCCAGCAGCACGAAAGCCAGGCCGTAGCAGTGATTGTCGGCGTCGGTGACGCGCTTGACGCCATCGTTCCAGTCCAGCTGCCAGGCGTAGCCGCCGGTGCGCGCGTCGCGGTGGGCGTTGCGCAGGAAGGCCACGCCGTGGCGCACGGCGTTCAGGTAAGCCGGGTCGTGGAACTGCCGGTAAGCCTTGGCGTAGTTGAAGATGAAGCGCGTGCTGCTGACCAGGTGGCGCGTGGCGCGGTCGTAGACGGTGCCGTCATCCTTGAAGAAATGATAGAAGCCCCCGCTGGGATCGATGCAGCGCGGATGATAGAACTGCATGGTGTGCTCGATGTGCGAGAGCAGCATGTCGCGCGAACGGAAACGGGGATGCATAGGCAGGCTCGGGTCAAGGAGTTCAGGGGGCGGCGTCCTGCCATGCCGCGATACGGTAGCTGGTCTGCCATGGGCGTTCCGGGCTGAGCATCAGGCCCAGGCGGTCGGCCAGCGGGTGCCCGGGCGGCGCATCGGCCACGCGGCCCAGGTCGAACAGGCTGTTGACCGGCTCGGCGCCGAGCGCCAGGTGGCGGCTCATCCAGGGGTAATTCACCCGGCCGCCGTTGCTAATCCAGAGCATCAGGTCGGGCAGCTGCTCGCGCTCCCACCACATGCCGACGGCCGCGCCATAGTCAAGGTAGCGCAGCACCAGGGGCGCGCCGCTGCCGCTGCCTTGCAGGTTGCGTACCTGTAGCAGTTCTTCGGACGGTGCGGCCAGAGGCAGGTGCGACAGGTCGACAATGCCGTCCACGCCGGCCATCTGCTGCAGGCGTCCGGAGCGGGTATCGGGCAGCAGGCGCGAGATGGCGCCGGGCGGATTGGACGGGTAGCTGAAGATGCCCTCATGCTCGCCCAGGTCGATGCGCACGCGGCCCGGCACATTGGGGATGCGGAAGGTCGGGTGCAGCCCGGCCGGCACGCGCGCCGCGCTGCGTGCCCAGACGCGCAGGGTCATGCTCAAGGCTGGGGCGTCCGGATCGGCTTCGACGATGCGCTCCATGCGCGCGATCGGCGACTGTTCCGGGTAGTCGATGCCGAGATGGACCCGGGTGGCGGTCGCTTCCAGGCAGGTCCAGTGGTGGTTGGCGGAAAAACCGTGCGCCCAGCTGTCGCAGGCAGAGCGCGAGCGCCAGCCGTCCGGCAGGTCGCGCGGACGGTCGGCGCGGCCGAAAGGCACGCAGGGCCACTCGCCGCGCATGCGCCGCAGCATGCCGGGCAAGCCGGCCGCGCCGGTGGTGCCGCTCCAGGGCGCCACGTGCATCACCTCCAGCTCGCGTTCCTGGTCCAGGCGCAGGCTCACCGGCCCCAGCATGGCACCCAGGGTTTGCACTTCGGCGCTGCCGTGCGCCCACGTCATGCGCAGGGGCCCCGGAAGCTGGTCGGCGTTGGTCAACATTCTATCGCTTGCATTCATGCGTAAACACTCAACAGATTCATCGGGCCAGCCATCCGCCATCGACCGGCAGTACCACGCCGTGGACATAATCGGCCGCGGCGCTGGCCAGGAACACGGCGGCGCCGCCGATATCGGCCGGCTTGCCCCAGCGGCCGGCCGGGATGCGTTCCTGGATAGCCTGCGCGCGCTGGGTGTCCTGGCGCAGGGCCTCGGTATTGTTGGTTTCGATATAGCCCGGCGCGATGGCGTTGACGTTCACGCCCAGGTGGGCCAGTTCGTTGGCCATGGCGCGCGTCAGGCCCGCCAGGCCGCTCTTGCTGGCAGCGTAGGCCGGCACCCGGATGCCGCCCTGGAAGGACAGCAGCGAAGCGACGTTGACGATCTTGCCGCCGCCCTGGCTGCTCATCCGGATGGCGGCTGCCTGCGACAGGAAGAACACCGACTTCAGGTTGACGTCCATGACGGCATCCCAGTCTGCCTCGGTGACCTCGAGGCAGTTGGCGCGGCGGATGGTGCCGGCGTTATTGACCAGGATGTCGAGGCGGCCGCTCAAGTCCGCGGCCTCCTCGACGATGCGCTGGACCGATGCGGTGGACGACAGCTCGGCGTGGACAAAACGGAAGCGGACCCCGTTGGCCGCCACCAGCGCGGCCGTCTCGGCCGGCTCGGTGCGCCCGGCCGCCACGATGTCGGCGCCGGCACCGGCCAGCGCCAGCGCGATGGCCTGGCCGATGCCGGTATTGGCGCCCGTGACGAGCGCGGTACGCCCGCTTAGCTTGAAGGGATGGGACATGGCGGCTCCTACTTCAGCTGGCAGATATCGATGACATTCATGTCGGTGTAATCGAGGTTTTCGCCACCCATGGCCCAGATGAAGGCATAGTTGGCGGTACCCGAGCCCATGTGGATCGACCACGGCGGCGACAGCACCGCCTGCTCATTGGCGATGACGATATGACGCGCGCTGTCCGGGCTGCCCATGAAATGGAAGATGCGCTGTTCCGGCGCCAGGTCGAAATAGAAATACACCTCCGAGCGGCGCGCGTGCAGGTGCGGCGGCATGGTGTTCCACACGCTGCCGGTCTTGAGCACCGTCAGGCCGAGCAGCAGCTGGGCCGACTTGCACACGCCCGGAATCACGTACTGATAGATGGTGCGCTCGTTCGAGGTTTCCGCGCTGCCGCGCTCGAGCGGCACCGCCTCGGCGTGGGTGATCTTGGTCAGCGGGAAGGCCGCGTGGGCCGGGGTCGACGCCAGATAGAAGCGCGCCGGGTTGGCCGCGTCGAGCGACTCGAAGCTCACCTCGGCGCTGCCCATCGGCACATACAGGCCATCGCGCGGGGCCAGCTCGTGGGTCACGCCATCGACTTGCACGCGGCCGTGGCCGTTGGAGACGTTAATGATGCCCAGCTCGCGGCGCGCCAGGAAAGGCTGGCCGGCGGCCGAGGGCGGCTCGGTCTGCAGCGGCAGCGACAGCGGGCGGCTCACCGGCGCGGCGCCGCCGATGACGAAGCGCTCGTCGTGCGAATAGTTCAGCACGACCCGGTCGGCCTGGAACATGGTCTCGATCAGATAGCGCTCGCGCAGCTGTTCATTGCTGACCGCGGTCATCATATCCGGGTGGGTGGAATGGAATGTTTTGTCGTACACGGTGTCTCCGTCAGGTGTGGGGCCGGGCCGCACGGCAGGCGTTTTTGCAGCGCGGCGCAATGTTATCGATAACGATATCATAGACCCGGGGGCTTCGGCAAGTGATGACTTGACGCAAGGTCAACCCGGCGCGTCCGCCGCTCTGCGCGACGAAGATTATTCGCCAATGACACCGGATTTCCAGCGAAGCTCCACCCCCGCGGGGTCAGTGCTCCCATTGATGCATGAGCTCGACTAAGCCTGTCGCTGAACCCTTATTGGTGAAATGGGGCAGGCGGACTGATGTAACAAAGGGAGCACTGACCCCCGTGCTTGGGTGGGCGAATTTTGTTCGGTGGGGGTGTTGTTGCGTCGCGGGCAAAAAAACGGGGTATGGCGAATCCGCCATACCCCTGAAAGCAATTGTGCGTTCCGCGCAATAGCTGGAGAGACGACCAGCACAAACCAGCCCAAATTCGTGGCAAAGTGAATGTGATCGATATCATCTTAGCGCGGCGCGCCAAGCTTGGCAAGCGAAATTGTGCACTTTTCAAACGTTCAGTGGGCTGATATCATTAAATTTGTTATCGATA
>CAMLHI010000261.1 GCA_946479705.1 uncultured Oxalobacteraceae bacterium | reverse complement strand
ATCAAGCTGCATTCCAGGTAAGCCCGAGCTTTTCCGCCAGCCGCCGCGCATCGAACGGCGCGCGCACCTTGATGTCGTTGTCGAAGTAGCAGAACAGGTCGCGCGTGGCCCGCTTGGGCGGGGCCTTGTCGGACATCAGGCGCGCTTCCTTCGGCTGCGACCCCGTGGTCCAGGCGCGGATGCGCGCGGCCCAGTCGTCCAGCGCTTCTTCCGAATAGCCGCTCGCGTACAGCTCCTTGTCGCCGTGCAGGCGCAGGTACATGAAGTCGGCCGTCACATCCTCGAAGTCGGGCCACTTGCCGGCCGTGTCGGCCACCACCATCGCCACCTTGTACTTGCGCAGCAGGGCGATGAAGGCCGGGTCGACGAAGCTCTCGTGACGGATTTCCACCGCGTGGCGCAGCTTGCGCTTCTTGCCCGGGTCGAGCGCGGTGCGGCCTTCCATGCGCGCTTCGTGGCGGCGCGCCAGTTCCACGGCGGCCTCGGTATCGTGCGGCAGCAGGCTGAGAAAGTGCTCCATGGGTTCGGGATCGAACTTGAAATTGGGCGGGAACTGCCACAGGAAGGGGCCAAGCTTTTCGCGCAGATTGAAGACGCCGGAGGCCATTACATTGGCCAGCGGGCCGTCGATGTCGCGCAGGCGCAAGATGTGGGTGATGAAGCGGTTGCCCTTGTGGCTGAAGATGAAGCCGGGCGGGGTGGCCTCGTACCAGGCGGCATAGCTTTCCGGCCGCTGCAGCGAGTAGAACGAGCCATTGATTTCGATGGTGGGCACCGCGCGCGAAGCGTATTCGAGCTCGCGCGCCTGGGCCAGGCCTTCGGGGAAGAAGACCCCGCGCCAGGGCGGATAACGCCAGCCTGAGATGCCGATGTGAATAGCCATGGCTGAACGTTATATCCGTCCCGCGTTGACCGTCAGTGCGCTGCCACACCAACATGCGCACGCTTGCGCTGCGCCGTCCGTCGGACTACCATCAAAGGCAAATCGGAGGCAGGTATGAGTAGTGGCGTTGCATCGACAATGGAATCCGATGGGTTTGCCGCCTTGCTGGCGGGTTGGCCTGCGGATCGGGATGGAATCATTGCGGCAATACGTGCAGGGTTTCCATTGCAGATGGTTAATCAGGCAAGTGTGTACTTCGGCGTTCCTGCTGCACGCATGCGGGCCGCTCTGCGAATGCCGGATCAGTCGGCGCAAGCACGGGCCAAACGTGGCGAAAATATGAACAGCGCCGCGTCGGAACGCCTTTGGCGGATTGCCGACACATTCAGCATGGCGCGCGAAATTTTCGATGGAGAGGACGAGGCCAAGAAATGGATGTGCTCGCCAAGCGTAGCCTTCCATGATGCTGCACCCATCGATTATCTCGACACCGAGCCGGGGGCCGCTGCCGTACGCCAAGTACTCAATGCGCTCGCTACCGGCGGGCCAGTGTGAGGCTGTGGCGCATCGCGCATCCGCGCTACGCGCTCGATAAGTCGTGTGCGGGAGCGGCCCGGTTTGGCGGGCGCTGGAATCCAGTTGGGATGCCTACGTTCCGGTTCGACCTGCGGATGCTCGGACCGTAGGCGCCACGGCGGCCTTAGCCCGCCGTGGCTTATGGCGTGGTCCGCTCAACAATGCTAAGCTTGTGGCCGATCCGTCAACGGCGCCCGGCCCACCTCCATGATTCTCGTCCACCACCTGAACAACTCGCGTTCGCAGCGTATCCTCTGGCTGCTGGAAGAACTCGGCCTGGAATACGAAATCAAGCGCTATCAGCGCGATCCCAAGACCATGCTGGCGCCGCCCGAGCTGCGCGCCGTGCACCCGCTGGGAAAATCGCCCGTCATCAGCGATGGCGATACCGTGGTGGCCGAGTCGGGCGCCATCGTCGAATACCTGCTCGAACGCTACGGCGATGGCCGCCTGGTGCCGCCCCCCGGCACGCCGGACAAGCGGCGCTGGACTTACTGGCTGCATTTCGCCGAAGGCTCGGCCATGTCGCCGCTGCTGATGAAGCTGGTGTTCGACCGCGTCGAATCGAGCCCCATGCCCTTCTTCGTCAAGCCGATCGCGCGCGGCATCGCGCACAAGGTCAAGTCCAGCTTCGTGATGCCGCAGATCGCCGCCCACCTGAACTACATGGAAGCGGAGCTGGGCAAGTCCACCTGGTTCGCCGGTGAAGATTTCAGCGCGGCCGACATCCAGATGAGCTTTGTGCTGGAAGTGGCGGCCGCGCGCGGCGGCCTCGACGCCGCCTACCCGAAACTGAGCGCCTTCCTCACGCGCATCCACGCGCGCCCGGCCTACCAGCGCGCGCTCGAGCGCGGTGGGAAGTTCTCACTGAGCTAGGAACGCCGTGGCCAAGCTGCTCGCCATCGACGGACTGAATATCGTACGCCGGGTGTACGAAGCCAGCCCCGACCCCGATTCGCCCGAGAAGGCCGCGACGGCGCTGCGCCACGCGCTGTCCTCGCTGCGCAATCTGCTGGCGGCGCACCGGCCCAGCCACGTGCTGGCCGCGTTCGACCATGGCGGCCCGACCTGGCGCCATGCCCTGTATCCGCGCTACCGCGAACAGCGCGCGCCCATGCCCTCGTTCCTGCGCGATGCGCTGCCCAGCCTGTACGAACGGCTGGCGGGGGAGGGCGTTCACGTGCTGATGCTGCCCGAGGTCGAAGCCGACGACGTGATCGGCACCGGCGTGCTGCGCTGGCTGTCCGAGGGGCGCGGCGAAGCCATCGTCGCCACCACCGACAAGGACCTGCACGGCCTGATCGCCCATGGCGCGCTGGTGTGGGACCACTTCAAGGGCGAGTGGCACGACGACGCCTGGGTGCGGGCCCGCTTCGGCGTGGCGCCCGAGCTGCTGGTCGACCTGCTGGCGCTGATGGGCGACGCCACCGATGGCGTGCCGGGCGTGTCCAAGGTCGGCATGAAGACCGCCGCCAAGCTGCTCAACGCCTATGGCGACCTGGATGCGGTGATGGCCGGCGCCGGCATTTTGAAAACGCCGATCGGCGAACGGCTGCGCGCCGAACGCGAGATCCTTTACCTGTCGCGCGAACTGGTGCGCCTGAAAACCGACGTGCGGCTCGGCGTCACATGGAACATGCTGGCCTGGCGGCCAGCCTAATCGAAGGAGAAGCAAGCAATGCTCAAAGCCGTCCTTGTCGACGCCAGCGCGATGTCGCGCGACTTATTGAATACGGTGCTGACCAACGGCGGCTACGGTGTAGTGGGCATGACCCATAGCGCTTCGCAGGGCTTCGCGCTGCTGCAGAAGCACCGTCCGCAGCTGATCTGCATCGCCCTCGACCAGATCGAAGACCCGTTCGGGATCGTCGAGCAGATCCGCGAACACGCGCCCAAGACCCTGATCTTCATGGTCTCGGGCACCATCGACGCGCCCACCCTGCAGGCCGCGCTGGAACGCGGCGTGCACGGCTTCATCGTCAAGCCCTTCAAGGCCGACGCGGTGCTCAAAACCATCCGCAACACCGTGATCGCGATGGTCAGGAAGATGCAGGGTTCGTAGAACCGGCGATGATGCCGCCGCCCAGGCACACGTCGCCGTCGTACAGCACGGCCGACTGGCCCGGCGTGACCGCCCATTGCGGGTCGGTGAAGTTCAGCGCGAACTCGCTCGCTCCCATCGGCGCCACGGTGCAGGCCACGTCGGCCTGGCGGTAGCGCGTCTTGGCCGCCAGCGCGCGCGCTTGCGGCGCGTGGCCGGCGATCCAGCTGGCCTGGTCGGCGCTCAGCGCGCCCGACAACAGCCAGGGATGGTCGTGGCCCTGCACGATGTACAGGGTGTTGTTCTCGATGTCCTTGCGCGCCACGTACCAGGCGTCGCTGGAACCGTCGTCGTTCCTGTACTTCTTCATGCCGCCCACGCCGATGCCCTTGCGCTGGCCGAGGGTATAGAACGACAGGCCCACGTGTTCGCCCACCACGGTGCCGTCGTCGGTCTTCATCGGTCCCGGCTTGTACGACAGGTAGCGGTTGAGGAAGTCGCGGAAAGGCCGCTCCCCGATGAAGCAGATGCCGGTCGAATCCTTCTTGGCCGCATTCGGCAGCGCCAGCTTTTCGGCGATCTTGCGCACTTCGGTCTTGGGGATTTCGCCCAGCGGGAACAGGGTCTTGGACAACTGCGCCTGGTTCAGGCGGTGCAGGAAGTAGCTCTGGTCCTTGCTGGCGTCGAAGGCCTTGAGCAGCTCGAAGGCGCCGCTGTTGTTGCGCACGCGCGCATAGTGGCCGGTCGCGATCAGGTCCGCGCCCAGGTGCATGGCGTGGTCCAGGAAGGCCTTGAACTTGATCTCGGCATTGCACAGCACATCCGGATTGGGCGTGCGGCCGGCCTGGTATTCGCGCAGGAACTCGGCGAACACGCGGTCCTTGTATTCGGCCGCGAAGTTGACCGCTTCGATATCGA
>CAMLHI010000260.1 GCA_946479705.1 uncultured Oxalobacteraceae bacterium | reverse complement strand
GGCGCCTTAACGTCCAGCGACCAGCCGGACGACATGGCCTGCATCGGCAAGCGCCGCCGTGGCGGGTGCTTCCATCAGTACTTCACCGCTGAAGCCGCCGAAATTGTCGCGGTCGAGCGTTACCTGCAGTTTCCTGTCGAGCGCGACAAAGACATTGGCCGCCGCGGCGACCAGCTCCTTGTCCTCCCCCTTGCCCACGTACCCATACAGATGGCGCCCGCGCTGGTACAGGACCAGCACGTCGCCATTGGACAGCTCATAACTGCCCTTGTAGATGTCGAAGTCGCCCACATACATCGTGTGCACGCGGTCCGGCAGCGCGATCCGATAACTATGGATCCGTACTTCACTGACCGGCGCAGTCTGGCCTGTCGCGGCCAGCGACAGGCCTCCCAGCAGTGCAAAAAGCAACAGCCGTTTCATATCATCCCCCTTCATTCATCGCATTCAATCGAACGCTGCGCCCTGCGGTAACGGGCTCATCGGTGGGACCATGCTCGGCCCCACCCTGTAAATATAGTGAGCATCCGGGCGAATGTAAGACGATATTTTGATAGGAAACCATTGCCCCTGTTCAGGGGCAGCTGTCAGCGCTTGTCTTCCAGCAGGGCCGTGTAGACCAAGCCCGCCAGCACGGCGCCGGCCAGCGGGGCCAGCCAGAACAGCCACAGTTGCGGCAGGTAGGCGCCGCCGGCGAACAGGGCCTGGCTGGTGCTGCGGGCCGGGTTGACCGAGGTATTGGTGACCGGAATGCTGATCAGGTGGATCAAGGTCAGGCACAGGCCGATGGCAATCGGCGCGAAGCCGGCCGGCGCACGTTTGTCGGTGGCGCCCAGGATGACCATCAGGAACACGAAGGTCAGCACCACTTCGCACACCAGCGCGGACACCATCGAGTACTTGCCGGGCGAGAGGTCGCCGTAGCCGTTGGCGGCGAAGCCGCCCATCTCGAAACCGGGCTTGCCGCTGGCGATCAGGTAAATCACCGCCGCGCCCAGGCAGGCGCCAATCACTTGCGCGACCCAGTAAGGCAGCACTTCACCCTTGGGAAAGCGGCCCGCCGTGCACAGGCCGAGCGTCACGGCCGGATTGAGGTGGCAACCGGAGATGTGGCCGATGGCAAATGCCATGGTCAGTACCGTCAAGCCGAAGGCCAGCGAGACGCCGTGAAAACCGATACCGAGCTGGGGAATGCCGGCCGCCAGCACCGCGCTGCCGCAGCCGCCCAAGACCAGCCAGAAGGTGCCCAGCGCCTCGGCGCCCAATCGTCGTGAAAGTTGCATGAATTTACCCCTCGTATAGTGGAGCCGGGATTCTTCCACACAATTGCACCTTTGTCAGCTTTGGCTGGCGATAGGATTTCCAATCGGAGCGATTAATAGAAACAATCGAAGCGCAGGCGATCTTGTCGTATCATTATATGCAATGAGTTTCACTCATTCGATAGATTTTATTAACCGACACACGTACACGAGGATAATCCATGTCTCTGATCAATACTCAAGTTCCAGCCTTCAAAGCCCAGGCTTTCCACAACGGCAAATTCGTCGAAGTGTCCAACGAATCCCTGAAGGGCAAGTGGTCGGTCCTGATCTTCATGCCGGCAGCCTTCACTTTCAACTGCCCGACCGAAGTGGAAGATGCGGCCGACAACTACGCCGAGTTCCAGAAGGCCGGCGCCGAGGTGTACATCGTCACCACCGACACCCACTTCTCGCACAAGGTATGGCATGAGACCTCGCCTGCCGTGGGCAAGGCCCAGTTCCCGCTGGTCGGCGACCCCACCCACCAGCTCACCCGCGGCTTCGGCGTGCACATCGACGAAGAAGGCCTGGCCCTGCGCGGTACCTTCATCATCAACCCCGAAGGCGTCATCAAGACCCTGGAAGTGCATGACAACGCCATCGCCCGCGATGTGAAGGAAACCCTGCGCAAGCTGAAGGCCGCCCAGTTCGTGGCCAACAACCCAGGCCAGGTGTGCCCAGCCAAGTGGAACGAAGGCGCCAAGACGCTGACCCCATCGCTGGACCTGGTCGGCAAGATCTAAGCAGTACCCGCGGAGGAAAAGGCCCTCCGCCTTTTCCTCCCTGACTTTTATACGGAACCCATCATGCTCGACGCCACCTTGAAAACCCAGCTGCAGGCTTATCTGCAGAACCTGCGCGCTCCGATCCAGCTCATCGCCACCCTCGACGGCAGCGACAAGAGCGCCGAGCTGCGCGCACTACTGGCCGAGATCGCCAGCCTGTCCGACAAGGTCCGCGTCGACGAATCCGGCGACGATGCACGCGTGCCCTCGTTCACGATCGCCAAACAGGGCGAGCGCGACGGCGTGCGTTTTGCCGCCATTCCGCTCGGCCATGAATTCACTTCGCTGGTGCTGGCCCTGCTGTGGACCGGCGGCCATCCGCCCAAGGTCGCGCCGGAAGTGCTCGACCAGGTCAAGGCGCTCGAGGGAGCGATGGAGCTGGAAGTGTATATGTCGCTGTCCTGCCATAACTGCCCGGACGTGGTGCAGGCGGCCACCCTGATGGCGATTTTCAACCCGCGCATCAGCGCCACCATCATCGACGGCGGCATGTTCCCGGAAGAAGTGGAAACGCGCCAGGTGATGGCGGTCCCGATGGTGTTCAATAACGACAGCCTGTTCGGTTCCGGCCGCATGACGCTGGAAGAAATCGTCGCCAAGCTCGACGCGAACGCGGGCAGCCGCGATGCGGCCAGGCTCAACGACAAGGCGCCCTACGACATGCTGGTCGTCGGCGGCGGCCCCGCCGGTGCGGCCGCGGCCGTGTATGCGGCGCGCAAGGGCATCCGCGTGGGCGTGGCGGCCGAGCGCTTCGGCGGCCAGGTCAACGACACCATGTCCATCGAGAATTACATCTCGGTGCTGGAAACCGACGGCCCCAAATTCGCCACCGCGCTCGAAGCGCAGGTGCGCCATTATGAAGTGGACATCATGAATCTGCAGCGGGCCGAGCGCATCGTGCCGGCGGCCACGCCGGGCGGCCTGATCGAAGTGCACCTGCACAATGGCGGCGTGCTCAAGTCGCGCAGCGTGATCCTGTCCACCGGCGCGCGCTGGCGCAATGTGAACGTGCCGGGCGAGGCGGAGTACAAGAACAAGGGCGTGGCTTATTGCCCGCATTGCGACGGCCCGCTGTTCAAGGGCAAGCGTGTGGCCGTCATCGGCGGCGGCAACTCGGGCGTGGAAGCGGCCATCGACCTGGCCGGCATCGTGCAGCATGTGACGGTGGTGGAATTTGCCGATGCGCTCAAGGCCGATGCCGTGCTGGTCAACAAGCTCAAGAGCCTCAAGAATGTCGACATCCATGTGAACGCGCAGACCACCGAGATCAGCGGCGATGGCCAAAAGGTCAATGGCCTGAGCTACAAGGACCGTGCCACCGATACCGTGCATCACGTGGAACTGGAAGGCGTGTTCGTGCAGATCGGCCTGGTGCCCAATACCGAATTCCTCAAAGGGACCCTGGAATTGAGCAAGTTCGGCGAGATCGTGGTCGATGCCAAGTGCCATACCAGCCTGCCGGGCGTGTTCGCCGCCGGCGACGTGACGACCGTGCCCTACAAGCAGATCGTGATCGCCGCGGGCGAAGGATCGAAGGCGGCGCTGAGCGCCTTCGATTACCTGATCCGCCAGCCGGTGGTGAGCGTGCCGGCCGTCGAGGAAGCGGTCGCGGCCTAGCTAGAGCCTGAGCGTCTTTGTCTTTTATTCGGGCGTCTCGACCGTGTAGCCTTTGGCTTGCAGGAGCGCGATCACGCCCTGGTTGCCCAGGATCGTGTCGAGCGGCAAAGTGGCGAAGGTGGAGACGTTTTCGCCGATGAGGCGCTCGGCCGCGTCCAGCCACGCATCGCGCATGCGCAGGTCGAGGTTCTTGAAGGCCGGCAGTTCCTTGAGGGCCGGACTGTCCAGCAAGGCGCCGGAACAGGCACGCCCGCCGCTGACGTAGTCGAAGGTGGCAATGGCCGCGAAATTGCCGTTGGCCCAGGCCTGGGCGCGCGCGCGCATGCCATCGACGTCGCGGTCCAGGCGCTTCAGGGTGCTGTCGAGGCAGACGGCATCGTCCATCCGGGATGCCTTGAAGGACTTCAGCACACTGGCCGGATCGTCCACCGTCAGATGGAGCGTGACCGGAGTCTTCCTGAGTTTGCTTTTGCCCACCATCTCGTCGATCTGCCGGTCCACCCCGCCGCCATCCATGCCGGCCTGCTTGATGGCGCGCCGGTACAGTTCATTCGCCACGAACATGGGGCGCTCGCGCTCGACGCTGCTGCGATCGTCGAAGTATTTCTTGCGCATCGGTAGCCAGCGCGCGTAGACCTCGGGAGGCAGTACCTCGCGCAGGGTGGCGCCGTCGGGGTTTTTCTTGATGCCTATCGCGTACGGCAACAAGGCCAGGGTCTTGAAGAAGCC
>CAMLHI010000259.1 GCA_946479705.1 uncultured Oxalobacteraceae bacterium | reverse complement strand
ATGCCGGAAAACATGGTCTTGATCTGCTCGGTCATTTCTTCCATGCCGGGCGGGGCCATGATTTCCATCTGCGGGCCGGCCTCGGCCAGCTCGAGCTCGATTTCGCGCTCGTCCAGCGCGCCTTCGCGCAGGCGCTTGCGGAAGGTCTGGCGGGTGCTGTCGCCGTCCTTGCCCTCGCCCTTGTCGGTGACGTTGAAGCCGAAGTCGCGCGCCGGCGGCACCAGGATGTCGATGACGCGGTCTTCGGCCGCATCCTCGGCGCGCTGGCGCACCTTTTTCATTTCCGACAGGCGGGTCTGCTTGACGCCGATGTCGATCAGGTCGCGGATGATGGTGTCGACATCGCGCCCGACATAGCCGACCTCGGTGAACTTGGTCGCTTCGATCTTGATGAAGGGCGCGTCGGCCAGCTTGGCCAGGCGGCGCGCGATTTCGGTCTTGCCGACCCCGGTGGGGCCGATCATGAGGATGTTTTTCGGGGTGATCTCATGGCGCAGGGGTTCGGCCACCTGCTGGCGGCGCCAGCGGTTGCGCAGCGCGATGGCGACCGCGCGCTTGGCCTTGCCCTGGCCGACCACGTGCTTGTCCAGTTCCGAGACGATTTCGAGAGGGGTCATGTTCATGGTGGTGGCCGTTCAATCCAGCGTTTCGATGATGTGGGACATATTGGTATAGATGCACAGCTGGCCGGCGATGGTCAGCGATTTCTTGACCACTTCGGCCGGCGACAGCTCGGTGTTTTCCTGCAGGGCCTTGGCGGCCGACTGGGCGTAGGTGCCGCCCGAGCCGATCGCGCCGATGCCGTCTTCCGGTTCGAGCACGTCGCCATTGCCGGTGATGACCAGGGTCGACTCGCTGTCGGCCACCAGCAGCATCGCTTCCAGGCGGCGCAGCACGCGGTCGGTGCGCCAGTCCTTGGCCAGTTCGACCGAGGCGCGCAGCAGGTTGCCCTGGTGCTTTTCCAGCTTGCCTTCGAAGCGGTCCAGCAGGGTGAAGGCGTCGGCGGTGCCGCCGGCGAAGCCGCACAGGACCTTGCCCTGGTACAGCTTGCGCACCTTGCGCGCCGTGCCTTTCATGACGATGTTGCCGAGCGTTACCTGACCGTCGCCGCCAAGGGCGACCTGCTTGCCGCGACGCACGCACAGGATGGTGGTGCCGTGAAATTGTTCCATATCTGCCTCTGAGTTAACTAGCCTCCACGACATGGGGACATTGAATCGAATTGCAAGATATTGCCGAGCACGGATGGGCTAGCGGCCGGTGCTTCCCTCAGTATTTGTGGGGAAACAGGCGCGCCACTTCGTGATAGCCCAGTAGTTTGAGCAGGGCGGCCGACAAATGGTTCAGGTCGCGCAGCTCGATTTTTTTGGCCGCGGCGAGCGGGCGCAGCCGTACCAGCAGGGCGCTGGCGGCCGCGTAGTCGATGCGCGCCAGACGCGCGCAGTCGAACAGCACCACCGGTGCGCTGGCCAGGTAGGCATCGATGGCGCCCCACAGCGCGCCGAGCTCGCCTTCGACCAGCGGCGGCAGCAGGAATCGTTCGCTGACCACCGGGGCGCTGACGGTGGGGGCGGTGGCGACCTTCCGCGGGGCGACAAATTGCGGCGGCGAGACTTCGTAGGTGACGCAGTAATCCATCGCCATTTCTTCGAAGTCTTTTTCGCGGTTCATCAGTTGCAGCAGTTCGAGCAGCAGCAGCCAGGGTTCTTCGCTGGCATCGCGCTGGCCGATCAGGGTGTGGCCGCGCAGCAGCTCGGCCAGTTCGGCCGCGCCGGCCACGATCAGTTCGCGCTCGCGCCGGCGCAGGGCGATCAGGGCATCCTTGAGCAGGGCGCAGCCTTCGTCCGTGACCGCGCTCACGCGCGCCAGTTCCAGGCGCAGCACCGGATGTTGCCCGGCCAGTGCCAGCAGGCGCGCGGTCTGGGCGGCGCAGGCCGCGTCCAGCACCCCGGCGAAGCTTTCCGTGGGCGTGACGCCGGCATAGCCCTGCGCCGGCGTGCCGGCCGGCAGCAGCGGAGTCCAGGTGGGCGGCGAGGTTTCGAAGCGGCTGGCGTAATCGATGGCCAGGTTTTCGAAGTCGTCCTGGCGTCCGCTGACCTGATACAGGTCGAACAGCATCCACCACACCGCGCGGTCGTGCTTGCCCAGCTCGGGCAGGCTGTCGAGCAGCATGTGTTCGGCCACGGCCAGCTGGTCGTTGGCGTACATGATGGCAATTTCTTCGATGACGGGGGCGGTTTGCGGCTGGGCCGGGGTGGCCGGCACCTCGTCGTCGGCCAGCAGTTCGGTGGTGGCCAGCTCCAGCATCGGCAGGGTGCCGGCGCCGCCTTCGTCCTGGGCGGCGGCCAGCTGGGCATTGGTGCGCGGGCGGCGCGGGCCGCTGCCCCAGGCCGGTTCCGGGGTGTTGAAGATGTCGTCGGCCATGGCCGACTCGATGGCGTCGATCTTGGCCGCGGTGGCGCGCGCCAGTTCGCGCTGGCGCGCCCGTTCGGCGTCGCTCGTCAGGCGCGAGGGCTCGCCCGCGCGCAGGCGCGAGTCGGGTCCGTCCGCGTCGCTATCCTCGGCCTTCTTCTTGAAGATGTTGGAAAAAATTCCCACGTCCTGCTTTCCTTGTAGTGCGCGCTGCTCCAAGCGAATAGTGTATCCCATTGGCAATAAATTGGCCGCACACCTGGGCCGCAAAGCAAAAAAGCATGGGCTGTTGGGGCCGCATGCTTTTTTGAAGGGGAGGCCGGGTGCGCCGGCTCAGTCGCCGTACAGCTTTTGTTTCAGTTCGCGGCGCTGCTGGGCTTCCAGCGACAGGGTGGCGGTGGGGCGGGCGATCAGGCGCGGGATGCCGATCGGCTCGCCCGTTTCCTCGCACCAGCCATAGTCGCCGCCGTCGATGGCGGCGATCGACTGCTGCACCTTCTTGAGCAGCTTGCGCTCGCGGTCGCGCGTGCGCAGTTCCAGCGCATGCTCTTCCTCGATGGTGGCACGGTCGGCCGGGTCCGGTACCAGCACGGTTTCGCGCAGGTGCTCGGTGGTTTCGCCGGCATTTTTCAGCAAGTCTTTTTCCAGCTGCTGCAAGCGCGCCTTGAAGAAAGCCAGCTGCGCCGGATTCATGTAGTCCTTGTCACTCATGGCCCGAATTTCGTCTTCGGTCAGGAGGCGGCCTTCTGTGCTCACGGCGGGGGTCGATTTAGTTGTTTTAGTCATGACTTCACTTACCTTCGATACGACAGAGGTTTTCATTTTATCAGCTAACTCGGCAGTGATACCGCAGTGAGCCACTGCGGTGTCGCGCACCTTATCGGCCTGCCTGACGGCCTATGGCGCCGTCGTTTATGCCCGCGTTTGCCGTGCACTTCAAGAGCATATCCTTTGAAGTTGCACTTCGAAACCGGGACAGTTTATACCAAACATTGTTCGAGACCACGTATAAACACGTCTTTGGGTAAATTTTTGCCAATAAACACCATTTTGCTGCCACGCGCTTCGTCTTCCCCCCATTTGCCGCCCAGATCGGTGCCCATGATCTGGTGCACGCCCTGGAACACCACCTTGCGGTCGGCCCCTTCCATCAGCAGCACGCCCTTGTAGCGCAGCATGCGCGGCCCGAACACCTGCACCAGGCTGCCGAGGAACTCGTCCAGGCGCTGCGGGTCGAACGGACGGTCGCTCTTGAACACGAAGGCGGCGATGTCGTCGCTGTGGTGGCTGTGATGGTGGTCGTGGCTGTGGTCGCAGGCTTCGGTGTGCACATGCTCGTGCTCGCCCTCGTGCTCGTGGCCATGGTGGTGGCCCTGGTCCATGGCTTCGTCGGCGGTGAGGAAGTCCGGGTCCAGCTCGAGCTTGTCGTTCAGGTTGAAGCCGCGCAGGTCCAGCACTTCCTCGAGCGGGGTGACGCCGAAATCGGCCCGGGCCTGGGGGGCGCGCGGGTTGATGCGCTTGAGGCGCTGCTTGAGTTCGGCCAGCTCGGCCGGGGTCACCAGGTCGGTCTTGGAAATGAGGATCTTGTCGGCGAATCCGACCTGGCGCTGGGCTTCCTCGTGCTCGTCGAGCTGGGCCATGGCGTGGCGCGCGTCGACCACGGTGACGACCGCGTCGAGCAGGTAGTCGGCGCCGACTTCCTCGTCGACGAAAAAGGTTTGGGCCACGGGGCCGGGATTGGCCAGGCCGGTCGTTTCGATGACCACCCGGTCGAAATCGAGCTCGCCGGCGGCGCGCCGCCGCGCCAGCGCGGTCAGGCCGACGATCAGGTCGCCGCGCACGGTGCAGCAGATGCAGCCATTGTTCATCTCGACAATCTGCTCGCTGCTGTCGCGCAGCAGGATTTCATTGTCGATATTTTCCTCGCCGAACTCGTTCTCGATCACGGCGATCTTCAAGCCGTGGTGGTCGTGCAGGATGCGGTTGAGCAAAGTGGTTTTGCCCGCGCCGAGAAAGCCGGTCAGGATGGTGCTGGGTATCAATGCCATGG
>CAMLHI010000258.1 GCA_946479705.1 uncultured Oxalobacteraceae bacterium | reverse complement strand
CGGCGCTTCAGGTTGATTTCGTTCAGTTGCTGGGCGATGGCCCAGGCGCGGCCTTCGTCGTCCGTCACCAGGCATTCGATGCCGAGGGACATGTCGTCCAGGCGGCCGGCAGCGTTCAGGCGCGGTCCGACCGCAAAGCCCAGGTCGAAGGGCGAGGCGCTGCGCGCTTCCCGCCCGGCCACCCGGAACAGGGCGGCGACACCCGGATGCATGCGCCCGGCGCGCATGCGCTTGAGCCCTTGCGCGACCAGGATGCGGTTGTTGGCATCGAGCTTGACGACGTCGGCCACTGTGCCCAGCGCCACCAGGTCGAGCAGATGGTCGAGCTTGGGCTGGGTCTGGGCGTCGAACACACCGCGCCGGCGCAGCTCCGCGCGCAGGGCCAGCAAGACGTAAAACACCACGCCGACACCGGCCAGGTGCTTGCTGGGAAATCCGCATTCGGGCTGGTTGGGATTGACGATCACGCGCGCGGGCGGCAAGGTGTCGCCCGGCAGGTGGTGGTCGGTGACGACGACGTCGATGCCCAGGCGCTTGGCCGCGATCACTCCGTCCACGCTGGCGATGCCGTTGTCGACCGTGATGATGATGTCGGGCGACTTTTCGCGCGCGGTCAGTTCGACGATCTCGGGCGTCAGGCCATAGCCGTACTCGAAACGGTTGGGCACGATGTAGTCGACCGTGGCACCCATGGCGCGCAGGCCGCGCAGGGCGGTGGCGCAGGCGGTGGCGCCGTCGCAATCGTAGTCGGCCACGATGGTCATTTTCTTGTTCGCCGCGATGGCGTCGGCCAGGAACACGGCGGCCGCGTCGATGTGCAGCAGGCCGCTGGGCGCCATCAGGGCCGCCAGTTCGCTCGACAGTTCGCGGCTGTCGCTCAGCCCGCGCGATGCGTACAGGCGGGCCAGGACGGGGTGCACTCCGCTCTGGCGCAACATTTCGGACAGGCGGAAGGAGCTGGGGCGGATCGAAATACGGGTCATGGCAGCAATGCGTCGAGGCTGGGACGGCGCCAGAATGCGCGCTGCGCCAGCCGGGTGGTGGTCAATTCGAGATGGCCGGTGCGGTGGCTGACGAGCAGGCGCAGCTTGCCGATGCGGCCGGCAAGGACGGCCGCGAGCGCGGGCGCGAACAGTTGCTGTTCCAAATGCTGCATGGCAGTCAGCCAGTTGGCCCAGTCGGTGGCCAGGGCCGGGCCCGTCAGTTCGCCCGCGACGAGGATGGCGTCGCCGCCGGCAGCCAGCAGCGCGTCGAGCGAGGCGGTCGGCTGCCTGGCCAGTGCGGCCAGCCAGGGCGGGACGCTGCTTGCGGCAAAGTTCGTGAGGGCGGCGGCGCTGCCGGCATCGGCACATGCCCATGGCCAGAAACCATTGACGGCAGCCAGCCCGCCTTGTTCGCGCTCGGCATTGGCCGGATGGGCGAACCACAGCATCTGGACTTCGTTTTGCAGCTTGCGAAAGGCCGCCGCACGCTCGCCCGTGGGCAGCCAGTCGGTCAGGTTCAGGCCGGCGGCGGCGTCGGGACTGGCCGTGGACAGGTCGGACCAGTCATCCGCACGCATGAACCAGGTGGCGGCATCGCCATAGACCAACGGCTTGCCGCTATCCTCGAAGTAGGGACGGGCGGTCTCGAACAGGGCGCGCGCGTGCTCGTCGGAGAGCTGCAGATGGCGCGCATCGTGCAGCAGCAAATGGCTGCGCGCTACTTCCAGATGGGCTGGGTTGACAATAAACCAGGTGCCCGCGCCGGGCTCATGTTGATAAGCGCGCATCACCTGTGCGGCCAGCGCGGGCGAACCATTTACGGGCAGGCCGAAGCGTCCGGCCAGCCAGCTTTCATAGGGCAGGGCACGTTGTTTATCGTCGAATGGCAGCGTATTGCGCGACGATGTGCGCGTAATCAGCGTGGCCAGCGACGGCGTTTGCAGCGCCCGGATCAGGTCGGGCGCCAGTTCGGACGGGGGGAGGGCGAACGGCAGGACTAGCGTAATGTGAGTCATGCCGCATTGTAGGACATCTCGCTAGGCGACGAGGAAAACTCCTCGCCACCGGTCCCACCTCCGGGCCGATATCGTCAGCCTTTCCGCCTCGGCCGCTGAACTCATGGTTTGGGATTGGCCGTGTCACCGGCCGCAAGGTCGGGTGCCGCCGCATCCCCCTCCAGTTTCACATTGCCGTAGCTCAGCCCGATCGCTTCTTCGTACCAGGTTTGCACCAGGCCGAGGTGTTCATGTTCCTCGTTGAGCGCCAGCGTGAAATTGTCGACCAGCTCGGTCAGGTCCTGTTCGTCGGCCAGGGCCACCAGGACTTCCCAGCCGGCCTTGTCGCTCAGTTCGGCCGTGACGAGCGCGTGCAGCGATTGCGCGATGCTCGTGCGCGGGTCGCTCAGCACTTGCACCAGTCCCTGCGATTCCACGCCGACCAGGTCTGCACTGGGCGTTTGCGCCGTGGGGTCGCCCCCCAGCGATTCGATGGCGTCCTTGACCATCAGGAAGTGCCGCGCCTCGTCATTCCGGATGCGCAGCAGTGCCGCGAGCGTCATGCTGATGCTGTCGTCGAGCATCACTTCGCACTTGTTGATCAGCGCCTCGTAGAAACGCGTGCCGGTGCGCTCGAAAGCCAGCCGTTCGCCCAGCTTGTCGAGCAGGATGATCGGGCTTTCGCCCTTGAGCATGGTCATGCCCATGTTGACCGCCCCGCTCAGGGTGCCCGGCAGGGGCACCGAGCCGAGCGCGTCGGCGTTGGCGATGTAGTCGTTGCGGATCGCGCCCAGTGGTGCCTCGCCGCCATTCGGCGTGGGCAGCATGGCGGGATCGGCCGTCTGCATGGCCCGGGCGTCAATGGGCGACATCTGAATGCCCGTGCGGTTCATGCCGACATGTTCTTGGGTAACTGCAGTGCCCATGTGTCCTCCTGAATGGCTAGCTTGCGTGTCAGTGAATGCATGCTCAGTGCGCCGTCGGCGTCCCGGTGCCGTGCAGCGGGCGCGTCAGTTCGCCGCCGGGTGTCCAGGCATAGCCGGCCGCGACGATCTCGCTGGGCGAGCCGTCCGCGTTGAGCTGGGCGCGGTAGCGGGGCGACAACGGCCCCTCGTGCTCGCGCGCGACGAACTGGGTGCCGTTCGCGCTGAGCCTGACTTCGGCGGCCAGCACCTGGCGCACGTAATCGCGGTGGCTGCGAAACTCCAGCGGGGCGGCGAAGTCGGTCGTGATGATCTCGGCCGGATCGCGGTTCTCGAATTTCTTGAGCGCGTCGCAGGCCAGGTGGAAATGCCCCAGTTCATAGTCGAGAAAGCGCTCCCAGATGGCCTTGACCTTGTAGTTGGTCTCCTGCGCCAGGCAGCTGTAATAGTTGTAGCACTCGGTGGCCTCGTGCAGCACCCATTGCTCGATCCAGCTTTCGGTCGGGTCCAGCATGGATTCGTACTGCGTGACGTGCTGCTCTTCGACCGAGGCGATTTCGGCGTACAGCTGGCGCGCCACCGGGTCGGCGAACAGCGGGCCGATGTTCATGTAGTAATCGTGGGTCTGGTACTCGCCCGCCACGATGGTCAGCGCGTGCAGCTTGGTGAGGAACTGCGCCTTCTTGGAATCGTAGGGTGTGCGCAGGTCGTCTTCCGGCGCGCGGTGGTGGAACATGGTCGGGCGCCCGGGCAGGATGTCGCTATAGCTCTGCACGATGTTGTTGGCGTCCTTGCCTTCGAGCCGGTCGAGCAGGGCGGCATAGCGGTACAGGTGATCGAAGTCTTCCAGCAGGCCGAAACGGTAGACCTGGGCAAGGTAGGGATCGGGCTCCTGCTGCGCCACCGCGGCCGTCACTTCGATGGCCACCTGTTCGTAGCCGATCGTCGTTTCCAGCGGTGAATGGTCCGGCCCCAGCAGCCAGTTGACCATGGTGGCCTGGTGCTGCTCGGTGCGGCGCACCTGGGCCAGCGGCAGGCGCAGGTCGCGGTTGAAGCGCGCCGCCATGTGGCCGAAGCGCAGCGCTTCGTTTTCCAGCCCGTTGATCAGGATGATGCGTACGCGCGTAAATGCGTCGTCGTCCAGTTTGCTGATGGGTTTTTGCACCAGCTCGCGCCAGGTGAACTTTTGCTGATCGACAGGTACGCCCTTCGATTCGAATAAGCTGAACGCCATCTCGTGCCTCCATGTGCGATTGCCCCGCTTGCGCGGCGTATGGACGGTTTGAGCGGCGTTTTCCCAATAGGTTCGCGCTATTTTTGGCCGCGCGATTCGCTAGTGGCTATCCTGTCAAGAACGGACGTTGTGTGGCACACTTCGCTCTTACGAAAAATCCATTGATGGAGCACATGAGCATCATCCACAGACTGCCGTACGAATGGCTGGTCGGCCTGCGCTACACGCGCGCCGGCAAGCGCAGCGGACGAAACAGTTTTATCTCGTTTATTTCCCTCATCTCCGTCTCCGGCATCGCGCTCGGCGTGGCCGCCCTGATCGTGGTGCTGTCGGTGATGAACG
>CAMLHI010000257.1 GCA_946479705.1 uncultured Oxalobacteraceae bacterium | reverse complement strand
ACCCTGGACCGCCAGGTGCGCGAGCACATCGCCACCTGGGACGGCAGCAAGGGCGAGCTGCTGCAGGCCGTGTTCGGCCAGCGCGACCTGATCGCCGAGACCGACGAAGGCAAGAGCTTCCGCGCCTTCTGGGACCTGCTGATGTCGCCCTCGCGCCAGGACGAGTTATCCAGGCTGCTCGACACAGTCATGCAACTGGCCCCGGTGCGCGAGCTCGAACCGGACGGCCGCCTTCAGCGCATCCACTACGACTGGCTAGAAGCCGGCGAAGTCACCCAGCGCACGGTGGCGCGCCTGTCGGCCCAGCTGCGCCGCTACCTGGACGACCAGGCCTGGCTGGAGAACCGCCGCATCATGCAGCTGATCCGCGACATCGAACAAAAAGCCCTCGGTCTGCGCGGGCAGGTCGAGGAACGCGGCTTCATGGAGATCGACGAAGCCGCGCCCAACGTGGCCCTGGCCATGGACCGCACCCTGTACAACCCGCCCTTCAAACCGAAGATCACGCAGCGCATCGTCGACGAGGAGGGCGCGCCGGTTAGCAGCGACGCCCTGTTCGAACAGGTCTACGTCGACCAGCTGCGCCTGGTGTCGAACATCCGCCGCGCCCTGCAGACCCGCCGCCAGGTCTCGCTGGCCACGCTGACGCAGGAATTCCCGCTTGAACAGGGCCTGGCCGAACTGGCCACCTACCTCAAGCTGGCCACCCAGGACGTCCACGCCGCCATCGACGACGAGCAAAGCGAAACCGTCAGCTGGCTCGACGAGCGCGGACGCACCCGCCACGCCACGCTCCCACTGATCATCTACGCACTATGACCGCCGAATCGACCACCCACGAATCCAACCGGCTCGGTGAGCTGCTGGTCAGCCTGTTCCAGGGCGTGCTGTACCGCGACGGCGGCACGCTGTGGCAGCCGCTGCTCGAGCTGCAGGCGCGCGTGCGCGACTACTGCGCCACGCTCGGTCTCGAACTGATCCTGGACGAAGCCGAAGGCTACGCCTACCTGCGCCAGCGCGTGGCCGAAGCGGGCGAAGCCGAACTGCCGCGCCTCGTCCAGCGGCGCCAGCTCAGCTATCCGGTCAGCCTGATCCTGGCCCTGCTGCGCAAGAAGCTGGCCGAATTCGACGCCGCCGGCGGCGACACCCGGCTGGTGGTCGACCGCGAGCAGATTGCCGAGCAGGTGCGCCTGTTCCTGCCGCAGACCGGTAACGAAGCGCGCCTGCTCGACCGCATCGACGCGCACCTGAACAAGGTGATCGAGCTGGGCTTCCTGACGCGCCTGCGCGGACAGGAAGACCAGTTCGAAGTGCGGCGCATCCTGAAGGCCTTCGTCGATGCCCAGTGGCTCAGTGAATTCGAGCAGCGCCTGGCGCAGTACGGCGACCACGCGGCGGCTGGGGAGCAGACCTGATGAACGCCCCCGATCTCGACCTGGCCGCGCCGGTGCTGGACATCGCCCCCGCGGCCGAACGCGCCGGTTTTCGCCTGCACCACGTCGAAGTGCTCAACTGGGGCACCTTCGACCAGCGCGTCTGGCGCATGCATCCCGGCGGCGACAACATGCTGCTCACCGGCGACATCGGTTCCGGCAAATCGACCCTGGTCGACGCGCTGACCACGCTGCTGGTCCCGGCCCAGAAAATCTCCTACAACAAGGCCGCCGGCGCCGACGCGCGCGAACGCAGCCTGCGCACCTATGTGCTGGGTAACTACAAGTCCGAACGCGGCGACAGCGGCATGGCGGCGCGCTCGGTCGCCCTGCGCGACCACCACAGCTATTCGGTGATCCTCGGCGTGTTCCACAACGAAGGCTTCGACCAGACCGTCACCCTGGCCCAGGTCTTCTGGTTCAAGGACCCGCGCGGGCAGCCGGAGCGCTTCTACGTGGTGGCCGACGCCAAGCTGAGTGTGACCGAACACTTCGCCGGCTTCGGCAGCGACATCGCGCAGCTGCGCAAGCGCTTGCGCGCCTACGACGCGGTGGCCCTGCACGACAGCTTCCCGCCCTACGGCGCCGATTTCCGCCGCCGCTTCGGCATCGCCAGCGAACAGGCCATGGACCTGTTCCACCAGACCGTGTCGATGAAATCGGTGGGCAATCTGACCGAGTTCGTGCGCGAGCACATGCTCGAAGCCTTCCCGGTCGAGAGCCGTATCGCCGCGCTGATCGCGCATTTCGACGATCTCAATCGCGCTCACGAGGCGGTGCTCAAGGCCAAGCGCCAGATCGAGCAGCTCACGCCCCTGGTGGCAGATTGCGAACGGCATGGCGCACTGCGCGAGCAGGTCGACCAGTTGCGCGGCTGCCGCGATGCGCTGCGGCCCTGGTTCGCCATGCTCAAGCGCGACCTGCTGGAGCGCCGCATCGGCGTACTCGGCGCGGAGCTGGACAAGGAAGCCCACCGGCTGGCGCGCCTGAACGAGGAGCGCCGCACGCAGCTGCAGCGGCGTGACGAGATTACCCAGGCGATTGCGGCCAACGGCGGCAACCGCATCGAACAGATCAAGGCCGATATCGTGCGCCTGCAAGGCGTCAAGGACGAGCGCGCGCGCCGCGCCAGCCAGTACGACGCGCTGGCGCACGCGCTCGGCCTGCCCGGCGCGGCCGATGCCGCCCTGTTCGACGACAACCGCCGCGCCATCGACGCCGGCAAGGAGCAGTGCGCGACCCTGCGCGACGAATACCAGAACCGCCTCACCGAAGCCGGGGTGAGCGTGCGCGAGCTGGGGCGCCAGTACAGCGTCATCACCGCCGAACTCGAATCGCTGCGCAAGCGCCGCTCCAACATCCCGAGCGCGATGCTGGACCTGCGCGACACGCTTTGCGCGGCCTTGCACATCGCTCCGGACAATCTGCCCTTCATCGGCGAATTGATCCAGGTGCGCGACGAGGAGCGCGTGTGGGAAGGCGCGGCCGAACGCCTGCTGCATAACTTCGGCATTTCGATGCTGGTGCCGGAAGCCTATTACGGCGCCGTGGCCGACTGGGTCGATAGCACCAACCTGGGCAGCCGGCTGGTCTACTACCGGGTGCGCGAGGGCGCCGCGCGCGAGCAGCGTGCGCTGGCCCCCAATGCGCTGGCGCGCAAGCTGGCGATCAAGCCCGACTCGCAGTTCTACAGCTGGATCGAGGCCGAACTGGCGCGCCGTTTCGACCACGCCTGCTGCGACACGCTCGACCAGTTCCGCCGCGAGCACCGCGCTGTCACGCGCAACGGCCAGGTCAAGGCAGGCGGCGAACGCCACGAAAAGGACGACCGCCACCGCATCGACGACCGTTCGCGTTTCGTGCTGGGCTGGTCGAACACCGCAAAGATCGCCGCGCTGGCCAAGCAGGAGCGCGACCTGACCACGCGGGTGCAGGCGCACACTGCGCACATCCAGGTGCTCAAGGGAGACGTCAACGGCCAGAACGCGCTGCTGGGCAGCTGGCAGCAGCTGGCCATGTTCGGCGACTTCAACGAACTCGATTGGAAGCCCCTGGTCACGTCCATCGATGCGCTTGAGCGCGAACAGGAGCAGCTGGCCGCGTCCTCCGACGTGTTGCGTACCTTGCAGGCGCAGTTCGCCGAGCTGGCCAGCGCGCAGGCTGGCGTCGATCAGGAACTGGTGGCCGCCACCAGCGCCCAGGCGCGCCTGAGCGAGAAGCGCGAACAGGCACAGCTCACGCACGGCGAATGCGAGGTACTGCTGCTGGCCACGCCGGAAGACGCACAGGAGCGCTACTTTCCACTGCTCGAATCGCTGCGCCAGCAGGCTTTCGGCGACCACAAGCTCACCGTGGAATCCTGCGACAACCGCGAGAAGGATATGCGCGAACTGCTGCAGGCGAATATCGACGCCGAGAACAAGAAGATCGAGCGCCTGCGCGACGCGATCATCGGCGCCATGCAGGACTACACGCGCAGCTGGCCGCTGGATGCGCGCGAAGTCGACGTCAGCATCGAGGCGGCCGGCGAGTTCCGCAGGATGCTGGCGGCGCTGGAGGCCGACGACCTGCCGCGCTTTGCCGGCCGCTTCAAGGAGCTGCTCAACGAGAATACGATCCGCGAGATCGCCGGCTTCCAGTCGCAGCTCAAACGCGAGCGCGAAACGATCCGCGAGCGCATCGGCATCATCAACGGATCGCTGCACGAAATCGACTACAACCCCAACCGTTACATCGCCCTCGAGGCGGAAGCCAATCTGGACGCCGACCTGCGCGACTTCCAGCAGGACCTGCGCAGCTGTACCGAGGGCGCGCTGACCGGTTCTGCCGATGAGGAGTATTCGGAAGCCAAATTCCTGCAGGTGAAGCGCATCATCGAACGCTTTCGCGGCCGCGAGGGCAGCGCCGAGATGGACCGCCGCTGGACCCGCAAGGTCACGGACGTGCGCAACTGGTTCGTGTTTTCGGCCTCGGAGCGCTGGCGCGAGGACGGGCGCGAACACGAGCACTACACCGATGCCGGCGGCAAGTCGGGCGGGCAGAAGG
>CAMLHI010000256.1 GCA_946479705.1 uncultured Oxalobacteraceae bacterium | reverse complement strand
TTTATCGTCCATCCGGACCAAAGCGAGCAGGTTCCGGCGATGATCGAGCGTTACAAGGCCAGCGTGACTTCGCGCGGCGGTAACGTGCATCGCGTCGAAGACTGGGGCCGTCGCCAGATGGCTTACTCGATCCAGAAGCTGCCAAAAGCGCACTACATCTGCCTGAATATCGAATGCGACAACGAGACCCTCGTGGAACTCGAAACCGCGTTCAAATTCAATGATGCCGTGCTGCGTCACCTCACCGTTAAGATGAAGAAGGCTGAAACCGCGCCGTCGCCGATGATGAAGTCGGTACAACGTGAAGACGCAGCCAAGAGCCACCGCGCCGAAGCGCCGGCCGCCGCCGCCGCTCCCGCCGCTGCTGCAGCTTAATTTTTGCCCACAGACTTACCTGAACACCCTGCGTCCACTTCGGTGAACCAGTTAGCGTTCGTAGCACAGATTCTGGAGCGCGATGTCTTGCGCTATACCCCGGCCGGCGTGCCGATCGTGTCCGCCACACTGCAGCACAGTTCGCAGCAGATGGAAGCAGGGGTAGCCAGGCTGGTCGAGTTTGAAATCACCGCGCTGGCCGCGGGCGAGATTTCAGGCCGATTCAGCCGGGCCGAATTGGGCGCTGCGCACCAGTTCACGGGATTTCTGGCAAAAAAAAGCCGCAACAGTAAAAGCCTGGTGTTTCACATCATTGATTTCAGTGCCGCCGCGTAAAGCGGGCACATTTTTAGATACAGGAGCCTCACATGGCATTCGGTAAAAAATTCGACAAGAACAAGCTCAAGCTGAAAGAAAAACGCAAACAACAGAACCCCCTGTTCAAGCGTAAGAAATTCTGCCGCTTCACCGCAGCAAACGTCGAGCAAGTCGACTACAAAGACGTCGACACCCTGAAAGACTTCGTCCAGGAAAACGGCAAGATCATGCCAGCACGCCTGACCGGCACCAAGGCGCACTACCAGCGCCAGGTTGACACCGCCATCAAGCGCGCCCGCTACCTCGCGCTGCTGCCTTACACCGATCTGCACCACGCTTAATCGCCTGACGCGGACACCTGGAGAAAAACTATGCAAATCATTCTGTTGGAAAAAGTTGTTAACGTCGGCAACCTGGGCGACGTGGTCAAGGTCAAGGACGGTTACGCCCGTAACTTCCTGATCCCGCAAAAGAAAGCCCGCCGCGCTACCCAGTCGGCCGTGGCCGAGTTCGAAGTCAAGCGCGCCGAACTGGAAAAAGCTGCTGCTGAAAAGCTGGCCGCTTCCCAGGCTCAAGGCGAGAAGCTGAGCGGCATGACCATCACCATCGCCCAGAAAGCTGGCGTGGATGGCCGTCTGTTCGGTTCCGTGACCAACTTCGACGTCGCTGAAGCCCTGAGCAAGCAAGGTTTCGCTGTCGAAAAGGCACAAGTGCGCATGCCAACCGGCCCGCTCAAGGTCACCGGCGAGCACAGCGTTGCTGTTGCCCTGCACACCGACGTGGTGGTGGACATCACCATCTCCGTCGTTGGCGAAGCAGCCTAAGCGCTTAACGCCAAGCACCGCCGCCGCAGGCCGCAAGGCCTGTTGCGCAGCACAAAAAAGCCGGGTTCGCCCGGCTTTTTTTGCGTCCCGATCCGCCCAAATCTCCCCAATTATTACAGCCTGTTGACATGAAGCAGGTATAATTCGCGCCATGAACGCGCCCTCCGATCCACAAGTCGATTCCCTCCGTATCCCCCCGCACTCCATCGAAGCAGAGCAATCTGTTATCGGCGGGTTGTTGCGTGATAACGCTGCGTTCGACCGTATTGCCGACATGATGCATGCGGACGATTTTTACCGCTACGACCACCGCATCATTTTCGAGCAGATCGTTAAGCTCATCAACGCCTCCAAGCCGGCCGACGTGATCACGGTCTTCGAGTCGCTCACCAACATCGGCAAGGCCGAGGATGTGGGCGGCCTGCAATACCTGAACGCGATGGCGCAGAACACGCCGAGCGCGGCCAACATCCGGCGCTACGCCGAGATCGTGCGCGACCGCGGCGTGCTGCGCAAACTGATTACCGTGGCCGACGAAATTTCCGGCAACGCCTTCAACCCGCAGGGCAAGGAAGTCAAGCAGATGCTGGACGAAGCCGAGTCCAAGATCTTCGCCATTGCCGAGCAGGGCGCGCGCGGTTCGCAGGGCTGGGTGGCGGTGCAGCCGCTGCTGACCCAGGTGGTCGAGCGCATCGACGAACTCTACAGCCGCGACAACCAGAGCGAGATCACCGGCGTGCCGACCGGCTTCATCGACCTGGACCGCATGACCTCCGGCCTGCAGCCGGGCGACCTGGTGATCGTGGCCGGCCGTCCGTCCATGGGCAAGACCGCGTTTTCCGTCAACATCGGTGAGAACGTTGCCATTGAAGCCGGCTTGCCGGTGGCCGTGTTCTCGATGGAAATGGGCGGCGCCCAGTTGGCCATGCGTATGCTGGGTTCGGTCGGCCAGCTCGACCAGCACCGCCTGCGTACCGGCCGCCTCAACGACGAGGACTGGCCGCGCCTGACGCATGCGATCCAGAAAATGAATGAAGCGCAGCTGTACATCGACGAGACTCCGGCGCTCAATCCGATCGAACTGCGCGCACGTTCGCGCCGCCTGTCGCGCCAATGCGGCAAGCTGGGCCTGATCATCGTCGACTACCTGCAACTGATGACCGGCAGCCAGCCGGGCGACAACCGCGCCTCCGAGATTTCCGAAATTTCGCGTAGCCTCAAGGGCCTGGCGAAAGAACTGCACTGCCCGGTGATTGCCCTGTCCCAGCTGAACCGCTCGCTGGAGCAGCGCCCCAACAAGCGCCCGGTCATGTCCGACCTGCGCGAATCGGGCGCAATCGAGCAGGATGCCGACGTGATCATCTTCCTGTACCGCGACGAGGTCTACAACCCCGACTCGCCCGACAAAGGCACGGCCGAGATCATCATCGGCAAGCAGCGTAACGGCCCGATCGGCGCGATTCGCCTGACCTGGATCGGCTCGTACACGAAATTCGGCAACTATAGCGGTAACCTTGCCCTGTACCAGGGCGACTAATCGACACACCGCCGCGCCTGCGGCGGCACTTCAGCAGTAATAAACAGCTAATAGCTTTAGCGCTTTAACGGAGAAAGCCATGTTTGGACGCTTGATGCCCACCGAGGGCAAGTTTTTCGATCTCTTCAACGCGCACGCCGCGCTGTGTGTGAAGGGCGCGCACGAAATGGTTGGCCTGATGACCAATTTCGACGACCTGGAAAACCGCGTTCACGCCATCGAATCGATCGAAAAACAGGCTGACAAGATCACCTACCAGACCGTCGACATGCTGCACAAGACCTTCATCACGCCGATCGACCGCGACGACATCCACCAGCTGATCACCAAGATGGACGACATTCTCGACCTGATGGAAGATGCCGGCCAGACCGTGTCGCTGTACGACCTGAAGGCCGTCACCCCGGAAGCCAAGCGCCTGGCCGAGCTGTGCCTGTCGTGCTGCGAGAAAGTGCAGACCGCCGTCGGCATGCTGCACAATATGGACAACTCGCAAAAGATCGTGGCCGTGTGCGAAGAAATCGACCGCCTCGAATCGGATGCCGACCATGTGATGCGCGCCGCCATGTCCAAGCTGTTCCGCGACGAACCGGACGTGCGCAACCTGATCAAGCTGAAGGCGATCTACGAGATTCTCGAAACCGTCACCGACCGTTGCGAAGATGTCGCCAACATCATCGAAGGCATCATCGTCGAGAACGCGTAAGCCGCGTTTCAGCTTCTCCAATAAAAAAGATAACACATGCAAACCCTACATATCAGCATCTACGTGCTTGGCATGCTCGTCGCCCTGGCCCTGGTGTTCGACTTCATGAACGGCTTTCACGACTCGGCCAACGCCATCGCCACGGTGGTGTCGACCGGCGTGCTCAAGCCGCAGACGGCGGTGGCCATGGCGGCCTTCTTCAATTTCGTGGCGATCTTCGTGGTCAGCATGAAAGTGGCGGCCACCATCGGCAAGGGCACCATCGATCCCAAGGTGGTCGACCATTACGTCATTTTCGGCGCCTTGTGCGGCGCCATCCTCTGGAACATCATCACCTGGTATTACGGCCTGCCATCGTCGTCCTCGCACGCCCTGATCGGCGGCCTGGTCGGCGCGGCCGTGGCCAAGTCGGGCACCGGCGCACTGGTTGCCGCCGGGCTGTGGAAGATCGTCATGTTCATCGTGATCGCGCCGGTGATGGGCTTCGTGCTCGGCTCGGTGATCATGGTGATCGTGTCCTGGCTGTTCGTGCGCTCGACCCCGCGCAAGGTCGACACCTGGTTCCGCCGCCTGCAGCTGGCCTCGGCGGCCGGCTATAGCCTGGGCCACGGCGGCAACGACGCCCAAAAGACCATGGGCATCATCTGGATGCTGCTGATCGCCGCCGGCTATGTCAGCGAGACCGACAAGTATCCGCCCACCTGGGTCATCATTTCCTGCTA
>CAMLHI010000255.1 GCA_946479705.1 uncultured Oxalobacteraceae bacterium | reverse complement strand
CAGCGGCGCCTACCTGCTGGGCAGCGGGGCCAGCCTGTTGACCGCGCTGCTTTGCTGGCAGTTGACACCGCTTCTCGACCTGGCCAATATCGCGATGCTGTTCCTGATGGTGGTCATGCTGGTCGCCGTGCGGCTTGGCCGGGGAGCGTCGGTGCTAGCCACCTGCGTCAGCGTTGTCGCACTCGACTTCTTCTTCGTGCCGCCGCGATACACCTTCGCGGTCGCCGACCTGCAATATCTTGTCACGTTCGCCGTCATGCTGGCGGTCGGCCTGATCACCGGGCACCTGACCGCCGGCTTGCGCTTCCAGGCCCGCGTCGCATCGCAGCGTGAAGGACGCTGGCGCGCCCTGTACGAATATTCGCGCGAGCTGTCCGGCGTCTTGCAGACTGAACAGATCTTCGATACGACCCGCGCATTCATCGCCCGAGCGTTTCGCGCCAAGGCGACCTTGCTGGTGCCTGATAGCGCCGGGCGCCTGCAACTGCCTGAACGGCCGGCGGCGGAGCGGGCGACCGTGTCGAATCTGTCCGTGCTCGATCTGGGCATCGCGCAGTGGGCCTTCGATCACGCGGAGGTGGCCGGTCTCGGGACCGATACCTTGCCCGCCAGCCGCATCTTCTACCTTCCCATGGTGGCGCCAATGCGCACGCGGGGCGTGCTGGCCATTGAGCCGGAGCAGCGGCGCTGGATCCTGATTCCTGAACAGCGGCAGCAGCTCGATACCTTTGCAGCGCTTGCCGCGATTGCACTCGAGCGCGTCCATTACATCGAGGTGGCGCAAAACGCGCTGGTCAGCATGGAATCGGAGCGCCTGCGCAATTCGCTGCTGGCCGCGCTGTCGCACGACCTGCGTACGCCGCTCACTTTGCTAGTCGGTCTGTCCGAAGCATTGGCCGGCTCGCGCCCCCCGTTGAGCGATCACCAGGTGACCTTGGCAAAGACGCTGCACGACGAATCGCGGCGCATGAGTGCCCTGGTATCGAACCTGCTCGACATGGCGCGCATCCAGAGTGGCGATGTTCACCTCAATCTGCAGTGGCAGACCCTGGAAGAAGTGGTCGGCAGCGCGCTGCGCGTGAGCGCGCCCGCACTGAAGCAGCATCTTGTGCGCACCCGCATGGCCCGTGACCTGCCGCTGGTGCGCTTTGACGCCGTGCTGATCGAGCGCGTATTGTGTAACCTGCTCGAAAACGCCGCCAAGTACACGCCGCCGGGCTCGACCATCGAAGTTGCGGCCGAACTGCACGGCCAGATGGTCGATGTGTGCGTCAGCGATAATGGACCGGGACTTCCGAGTGGACGTGAGGAAGCGATTTTCGAGAAATTCACACGCGGCGAACGCGAATCGGCCAAGCCTGGTGTCGGCCTGGGATTGGCCATCTGCCGTGCCATTGTAGAGGCGCATGGCGGAACCATCGTGGCCAGGCCGTCGCCGGACGGCGGCGCCACCATCGTTTTCTCTCTCATGCTGGGGGTGCCGCCTGCCATGCCAGCGCTTGCCGAAGAACAGTTAGGACCGGACCATGAATGAACCGCAGCCCATTGCCCTGCTCATTGAAGACGAACCGCAGATCCGGCGCTTCGTGCGCGGCGCGCTCGAAGACGAAGGCTGGAAGGTGTTCGAAGCCGATACCTGCAAACGCGGGCTGACCGACACAGGCACACGCAAACCCAACCTGATCGTGCTCGATCTGGGCCTGCCCGATGGCGATGGGGTCGACTTCATCACCGACCTGCGCGCCTGGTCCGCGGTGCCGGTCATTGTGTTGTCGGCCCGCACCGGCGAGGCGGACAAGATCCGCGCGCTCGATGCCGGCGCCGACGATTACCTCACCAAACCGTTTGGTGTCGGGGAATTGCTGGCCCGTGTGCGCTCCACCTTGCGCCGGCTGCGCCAGTCCGGCGTCAATCCGGACGGCCGGATCCGGTTCGGCGACGTGAGCGTGGACCTGACCACCCGGCTGGTGACGAAGGCGGGCAAACCGGTCCGATTGACACCGACCGAGTACCGCCTCCTATCGGTTCTGGTGACAAATGCCGGCCGCGTAGTGAGCAATCCGCACCTGCTGCGCGAGGTGTGGGGACCGGCCAATATGGAGAATGGCCACTACCTGCGCATCTACATGGGCCACCTGCGCCAGAAGCTGGAGGACGATCCAACCCAGCCACAGCACTTGCTGACCGAGACCGCGATCGGCTACCGACTTATGTTGCCGCAGGAGAATTAAGCGCGGCAATCGCATCTGTCGATTTTTTACATCGCGTTTACACCTGCCGGCGCAATGTTTACACGTTTTTTACGCGCCCGTCTGTAAGCTTCGCTGATCTACTCGAAGCTTATGGTGCACATTTGACATCCGAACACAAGAAAAGCAAGCTGCTCGCCCTCACTCTGGCCGCCGTCGGCATCGTATATGGCGACATTGGAACGAGTCCCCTTTACACCCTCAAGACTATCTTTAGCCCCGAGCATGGCCTGGTCCTCAACGCGCCCAACCTGCTGGGCGTGATCTCGCTGATTTTCTGGGGCCTGACGATCATCGTCTCGCTGAAATATGTCACGCTCGTGCTGCGCGCCGACAACCGCGGCGAAGGGGGCGTCATGGCCTTGATGGCCCTTGCCCTCAGTTCGGTCACCAAGGATTCGCGCCTGTATGTGATGCTGCTGCTCACCGGAGTATTCGGTGCGGCCCTGTTCTATGGCGACAGCGTGATCACGCCTGCCATTTCCGTCTTGTCGGCGATCGAAGGCCTGGAAGTGGCCACGCCCGCGCTCAAGCAGTATGTGGTGCCTTTGACCATGATCGTCCTGGTGGCTCTGTATGCGGCGCAGCGCCACGGTACCGCCGGCATCGGGCGCTGGTTCGGACCGATCATGCTGGTCTGGTTTGCCGCGCTGGCGATCATGGGTGTCGTTAATATCGCCAAGGCACCCGCCATCCTGGCCGCACTCAATCCCATGCATGCGGTCGCATTCATGCTCAATAACCGGTTCATCGCGTTCGTCGCATTGGGGGCGGTCGTGCTCGCGTTTACCGGCGCCGAGGCGCTGTATGCGGACATGGGGCACTTCGGCAAGAAGCCCATTCGAGCCGCCTGGTTCTTCATCGCCTTTCCGGCGCTTGCGCTCAATTACCTCGGCCAGGGCGGCTTGCTGCTGGCGCATCCGGAAGCCATCTCCAACCCGTTCTATCAGCAGCTGGGCGCATGGAGCATCTATCCACTGGTACTGCTGTCGACCGTCGCGACCGTCATCGCGTCCCAGGCGACGATTTCCGGGACGTTCTCGATGACCAAGCAGGCCATGGCACTAGGGTTCCTGCCGCGCATGCGCGTGCTGCATACCTCCGAGAGCGAGATCGGCCAGATCTATATGCCGGCCGTGAACTGGTTGCAGCTGATCGTCGTGCTCGTTGCCGTTATCGGCTTCGGCTCGTCGGATAACCTGGCAGCTGCCTACGGCATCGCCGTGACGGCCACCATGCTGGCCACCACCATCCTCACCTTCTTCGTCATTCGTTACCGCTGGAAGATGAATCTGCTGCTGTGCTGGGCCGCGACCGGTTTTTTCATCGTGATCGATGTCGCATTCTTTTCGGCCAATGCGCTCAAGCTGTTCCACGGCGGCTGGTTTCCGCTATTGATGGGGGCAATTATTTTCACGGTCATGCTGACCTGGAAGCGTGGCCGTCAGCTGGTCTTCCAGAACCTGCAAAAGCACGCGATACCACTGGACGACTTCCTTCAATCACTGTTCGTCGCGCCGCCGCCGCGCGTGCATGGCACCGCGATTTTCCTGCGGGGCGCCAGTGACGGCGTCCCCCATGCGATGCTGCACAACCTCTCCCACAATAAGGTGTTGCATGAACGTGTGGTGTTCCTGACGGTGGAAATTGGCGACGAGCCATGGGGCGCCCCAGCCAGCCGGGTTCGGATTACGCCGCTTGGCCACGAGTGCTACCAGCTCAATGTGTACTACGGCTTCAAGGACGAGCCGGATCTGCCGGGCGTACTGGCGCTTTGCGTTGACCTCGGCCTTCGGTTCGAGATGATGGAAACATCGTTCTTCATCGCGCGTCAAACGGTGGTCCCCACCCCCGGCGAAGGGATGATACCGTGGCGAGAACATCTGTTCGTCGCGATGTCGCGCAATGCGCGCGATGCGGCAGATTATTTTAAGATTCCAACGAACCGTGTGATCGAGTTGGGGACACAAGTGGAAATTTGAGCTTCGATGAGTTTTCTAAGCGTGATCGTACGAAAGATCCAGTGTCGCCGAGGACGTCATCGGGGCCGGAACTTCTGCATCCATTGCGGAACGAAACTCGTCGCAGCCCCTTTCGCGCCCTTCCGCTTACGTGCGCTGGACGGAAGTTTGGACGTTGTCGTGATGGGCTGGAATGAGCACCATGCAAAGTCGCGGCTTCGAGATCGGTACCCGCCATCAAAACTGATAGCTCAGCGCCTTCCGGAATAATCCG
>CAMLHI010000254.1 GCA_946479705.1 uncultured Oxalobacteraceae bacterium | reverse complement strand
GCGCGCCGCCGTGCATGGCGCAGGCGCTCGCCGGCAATGGCAGCAGTGCCAGCGCCGCGCTCGAACGCAGCGTCAAGGCGGCCTTCCTGTACAAATTCCTCGGCTACACCGAATTTCCACCGTCCAGCTTTGCCGATCCCGCCGCGCCGCTGGTGATCGGTGTGCTCGGCGCCGATGAGCTTGCCGCCGAGCTGGCGCGCATCGTGGCCGGGCGCAACGTGCTGGGACGCCCGGTCCAGGTCAAGACCGTCAAGGATGGCGAAGTGCCGGCCGGCGTGCACTTGCTGTTCATCGGCGGCAGCGACAATACGCGCGTGCGCAGCGCGCTCAAGACCCTCGCGACGGCGCCCATGCTGGTGGTGACCGAAACCGACAATGGTCTGTTGTATGGCAGCGTCATCAACTTCAAGATCGTCGAAGAGCGCGTGCGCTTCGACGTGTCGCTGGAAGCGGCCGACAAGAACAGCGTCAAGCTCAGTTCGCGCCTGCTGACGGTGGCCAACCACGTGGTCAAGGCAAGCCCATGATGCAGCACGATGCCGGTTCCGTGCGCAGCAAGCTGATCCTGATGGCGGTCTCGACCACCTTCGTGGCCCTGCTGGCCGCCTCGGTCGCCATGCTGCTTTACGATATGCGCACCTTCCGCCAGTACTGGGTGGACGACCTCAGCACCCAGGCCGAGATCATCGCCAGCGTGACCTCGCCGGCGCTGGCTTTCAACGATGCCAAGGCGGCCCAGCAAAACCTGGCCTTGCTGCGGGTGCGCCCGCAGATCATGGCCGGCGCCATCTATGCCGCCAACGGCAGCCGTTTCGCCTCTTACGCCCAGGGCGGCTATGCGCCGGCCTGGCCGGCGCGCCCGGAAAAGCCCGGCTACCGCATCGAGGGCCGCACCCTGGTGGTGTACAAGGACATCGTCGACAATGGCGAAGTGCTGGGCACGGTCTACCTGAGCGCCCACTACGGCCTGATCGAGCGCCTGCTGAACTATGCCGCCATCCTCGGGATCGTGCTGCTGGCGGCGCTGGCGCTGGCCGCGCTGGTGGCCTCGCGCCTGCAGAAAAGCATCACCACGCCGCTGCAGGCGGTCACCCACGTGGCGCGCGAAGTGATGCAGCGGCGCGACTTCAACCTGCGCGTGCCTGGCCACAGCCGGGGCGAAATCGGCGTGCTGGTGGCGGCCTTCAACGATATGCTGGCCGAGATCGGACGGCGTTCGCACGCCCTGCAGGAAGCCAACCTGACCCTGGAACACGAAATGCAGGTGCGCCACCGCGCCGAGGAAGCGCTGCTGGTGGCGGACCGCCGCAAGGACGAATTCCTGGCCACCCTGGCGCACGAGCTGCGCAATCCGCTGGCGCCGATCCGCACCGGGCTCGATATCCTGCGCATCCGCAGCGGCGACGCCCAGGCCACCCAGCGCGCCACCGACATCATGGAACGCCAGCTGCGCCAGATGGTGCGGCTGGTGGACGACCTGCTGGACGTCTCGCGCATCAACACCGGCAAGTTCGCCATCAAGATGGGGCGGGTCGAGCTCAAGGCGGTGGTCAACGACGCGCTCGAAGTGGTGCGCTCCTACATCGAGCTGCACGGGCACGAACTGGTGATCGACCTGCCGGATCGCCCGGTGTTCCTGCACGGCGACGCCACCCGGCTGGCGCAGATCCTGTCGAACCTGCTCAACAACGCCGCCAAGTACACCAACCGCGGCGGCCGGGTCAGCCTGTCGGCGCGGGTCGAGGACCGCGACCTGGTCGTGGCGGTGGCCGACAACGGCATCGGCATCGCGCCGGACATGCTCCATCACGTGTTCGAGATGTTCGTGCAGGTCGATTCTACGCTCGAGCGCACCAACGCCGGGCTGGGCGTGGGCCTGTCGCTGGCGCGCAAGCTGGTCGAGCTGCACGGCGGCAGCATCGAGGCGCACAGCGGCGGCATCAACCGCGGCAGCGAATTCGTGGTGCGCCTGCCGATCGTGGTCGAGCCCGAGATGCCGACCAAGATCATGCCGGCCGCCTTCATGAGCTCGGAAACCTACCGCATCCTGCTGGCCGACGACAATGTCGACTTCGTCAACAGCATCGGCGCGCTGCTCTCGGCCATGGGCCACAGCGTGGTGATCACCCATAACGGCCCGGATGCGCTGACGGCGGCGGCGCGCTTCTGCCCGGACTATGCCTTCCTCGATATCGGCCTGCCGCAGATGTCGGGCTACGACCTGGCGCGCGGCATCCGGCGCCTGTCCTGCGGGCAGCTGACGATGCTCATCGCCGTGACCGGCTGGGGCCAGGAAAAAGACCGCCAGCTGGCCTTCGAGGCCGGCTTCGACCACCACATGGTCAAGCCGGTGCGCTTCGAGCAAATCGAGGAAATCCTCAGCAACCGCAGCATCATCAAGAAGGTGCGCACCTAGCCCCGCTTGGGGTGCAGCTACCGCATCGAGGGCTACGTAGATCGAAGCGCATGATGGGGTTCCCGCGCACATATGCAGAAGTATTAATGCCTCCGTCCAGGCCAATCGGATCGGATTGGATTTACAGTCTATCGACGCGTCGTAGCATTAAACGCGGCCGGATGGAGCGTCTTTGCAAGGCCAAGCACTGGCGAAGCGAGCGATGCCCAGGGTAGACGAAACAGTGTGCTGTCACTTTATAGTTCCAATCCGAGTTGCTGGGCCATCGTAGGGAATTCCATTGGGTTCGCATTTAAGATTTCTTTACTGCCCAAATATCCTGTTGCAAATTTGTTATTGCTCCACCTGCGTGTGCGACCGCGGCGGCATGCTGCTGGGCCTGTACGAAGCGAACGGATGGCCTGACGCTGTCGAGCTCGCGCACGGTGGCATGGTCGAGCGCGTCGATCATGCGCGTCATATTTCCCGCACGATTCAACGTTGCCGCTCGCATCCGTCATTCCGTTGTAGAGAAAGGTGGTCATCCGTTTTTGCGCGGCGACGGCGGCTTTCAACACCCAGTCAATTACTGGGGCGGTCACGAATTGACCGCATGGTCGCGAACCCTTCCCGACTGCTCCTAGCCTTCTTGGGATCGAGCCGCTCCAGTTCCGACAACAATCTTTCTACTTCGGCGTCATCTTCCGGCGTGTACATCAGCAAATTGGCGAGTTCGTCCTTCGCGTTCGCATGAGGGCATTTGGCGGCGATTCGATACCATTTTTTGGCCTCGTCACGATTCGAAGTAAAGAAAACATGATGACGTGCGACCTTGTAGGCGGCCTCGCAGTCGCCCCCTTGCGCTAGCGTGGCAAGACGAGCGTAGGTCCGGTCATCGAGCCGGTAGGCTTGTGCCCCGAAAGACACTGCGTGGTTCGCTCCTTGCTCGAAAGACATGGACCGGTACATGAACATGCCCGCAATTGCAGCGCCGAGGACTAGGCTCACGACGACAATTTTCGCTTTCATTATTTGCCTCCTGTGCCGAAGTCAACCCACGGTCCGCCTCCGGTATATGGGGTTCTACCTGCTCCGGCATAGAACGCCCCGTTGGCGGGGAAATAGGTGAAGTCATTGGCCCCCCTGACTGGTACGCCCATAAGTCGCGAGAGTACTTGTGCAAGCGGAGGTATGAGCTTGCCGCTCGCATCTTTGGCCCCAGGCCTTGCCGTATTGCAGGATGCAAGCAGGATCGGCTGACCTTTGTAATTCGGGTCGGCCTTGATGAGCGCTGCCAGTTGAGGCGCATATAGTTTTTCTTGGTTTGAGGCCTCCATGAAGAACCAGTTGCCATGCCCTGCGACCGAATACCAGCCTGGCGCATTTATCTTGCTAGCGCCCTCGTAAATCTTATCGCTAGGTGCCGCCAAGAGCAGATCCGGTACCAATCCGAGCGGATCGGAGCTCATGACGGGTGCGCCTTCCACATATACATAGGTGTTGACGCCGCCTTGAAGGCCAATGGGATCGCTTTGGATATACCGCCCCGTCTGCGGATCATAATCCCTGAAGTAGTTGTAATGGTTATTGGTCTCGCGGTCATACACCTGCCCAGGAAAGCGCGGATCGTACACGAACGCGCCCGACGCGCCACGGCTCTCCTGCGGCGCAAACATGCCGAACGGGTCGGCCTGATCCCAGCGCCAGACCATCTTGCCATCGTTGGCCCGTGTGATCACGCGCGCACTGCCGAGGTGGTCCGCATAGGCGTAGAAGACATTCGTATTTCTCGCGTTCCTGTCTGGCGTCTGCAGGACCGCCACCGGCATCCCATCCAGATAGACCGTTTCCTGGATGGGCCGTCCGTTCGCTTCGTACTGGCCCAGCAGCAGGCCGCTGCGGTCGTACACGTAATACACGGCTGAGCGCCCATCGCTCTTGACGACACGCTGGCCCAAGCCGTTGTATCGATACGATACCGAACCGGCGCTGGCCATGCGCCCGTCCTTTCCGTACGTGTATTTGATGGTGCCGTCGCCCACGAGGTTCCCGGCAGCGTCGTAGGTATTGATCCTGGCCGGTGCTGGTCCGC
>CAMLHI010000253.1 GCA_946479705.1 uncultured Oxalobacteraceae bacterium | reverse complement strand
GTTTCTTCGACGAAACCACCATCGTGCTGTGCGGCGACGCGCTGATCGACCTCGACCTCAAGTCGGCCCTGTTCGAGCACCGCCGCAAGGGGGCGCTGGCTTCCGTGATCACCAAGGAAGTCCCGTGGGACAAGGTTTCCAGCTATGGCGTGGTGGTCACCGACCAGGACGGCCGCATCACCGAATTCCAGGAAAAGCCCGACCAGCAGGACGCCAGGTCCAACTTCATCAGTACCGGCATCTACCTGTTCGAGCCGGAAGTCATCAACCTGATTCCGCCCGGCCGCACCTTCGACATCGGCTCCGAACTGTTCCCGCTGATGGCCAAGAACGGCATGCCGTTCTACGCGCAAACGCGCAGCTTCAACTGGATCGACATCGGCAGCGTGTCCGACTATTGGCAGACCCTGCAAAGCGTGCTGCTGGGCGAAGTGGCGCACCTGGACGTGCCCGGCATCCAGATCAAGGATGGCATCTGGGTTGGCCTCAACACCCAGATCGACTGGGAAGGCACGCATATCGAAGGGCCGGTGTACATCGGTTCCGGGGTCAAGATCGAGAAGGGCGTGACGATTACCGGCCCGAGCTGGATCGGCCACGGCAGCCACATCTGTTCCGGCGCGGTGCTGGTGCGCAGCGTGCTGTTCGAATACACCCGGGTGCTGAGCAACGTCACCCTCAACGAAATGATTGTCTTCAAGGATTACAGCGTCGACCGCCAGGGCGACATGAAGCACGTGTCCGAATATGCCCATGACGAGTGGGTCAACGCGCGCGACCGCCGCAGCGCGCGGCGCGGCGAAGCCGTGCTGGACATGGCAAAATAGCGCTCGCTACAGTTTTTCGAAGCCCCCACCGGGATGTTTTAGAATTATAAAAATTGAGAGGCGGCGCGCCGGCACGACGGCGCCACTGCTCTGGACAAGAACACAAGAAAGAGTCAATGAAAATCTACCCAGTCATCCTGTCTGGCGGCGCCGGCACACGCCTGTGGCCGCTGTCGCGCGCTGTGCTGCCCAAGCAGTTGCTGCCCCTCGTCACCGACAAGACCATGCTGCAGGATACCGTCCTGCGCGTGGCCAGCTGGCCCGAGCTGCAGCCCCCGCTGCTGGTGTGCGGCAACGAACACCGCTTCCTGGCGGCCGAGCAACTGCGCGAGATCGGCGTCACGCCGCTGGGCATTCTGCTGGAACCGGTCGCGCGCAATACCGCGCCGGCGGTGGCCGCCGCCGCGCACTATCTGCGCGCCATCGATCCTGACGCGGTCATGCTGGTGCTGCCGGCCGACCATGTGATCGACAAGCCCGCGGTCTTTGCCCAAGCGGTGGCGCATGCCAGCGCCCTGGTGGCCGAAGGCAAGCTGGCCACCTTCGGCATCGTGCCGCAGGGACCGGAGACGGGCTACGGCTACATCCGCCGCGGTGCGCTCGCGGCCGGTTCCGCACAGTGCTACGACGTGGCGCAGTTCGTCGAAAAGCCGGACCGCGAGACGGCCCAGGGCTTTGTCGACGATGGCGGCTATTACTGGAACAGCGGCATGTTCCTGTTCCGCGCCGACCGTTATCTGAGCGAGCTGGGCGAGTTTGCCCCGGCCATCCTGTCCGCGTCCGAGCTCGCCGTCAAGCAAGGCTATCGCGACCTCGATTTCTGCCGGCTCGATGAGGCGGCGTTTTCGGCCAGCCCGTCCGACTCGATCGACTACGCCGTCATGGAGCGCACCGGCGCCGCCGTGGTGGTGCCGGCCGACATCGGCTGGAGCGATGTCGGCTCCTGGTCGGCCCTGTGGCAGGTGCAGCGCGGCGACGGCGACGGCGACGGCAATGTCCAGCGCGGCGACGTGTATCTCGATGGCGTGAGCAATTCGCTGGTGCGCGCCGAGAGCCGCATCGTGGCGGTGGTGGGCGTGAGCGACCTGATCGTGGTGGAAACGCCGGATGCGGTGCTGGTGGCGCACAAGGACCAGGTGCAGCGCGTCAAGCAGGTGGTCGACCATCTCAAGAGCAAGGAACGCACCGAGCACTTGCATCACACGAAGGTGTATCGTCCGTGGGGTTATTACGAAGGCATCGACGCGGGCGAGCGCTTCCAGGTCAAGCGCATCACCGTCAAGCCGGGCGAGAAGCTGTCGTTGCAGATGCACCATCACCGCGCCGAGCACTGGGTGGTGGTCAGCGGTACCGCGCGTGTGACCTGCGGCGAGAAGGTCAGCTTGTTGTCCGAGAACGAATCGACTTATATTCCGATTGGCATGAACCACCGCCTGGAAAACCCGGGCAAGGTGCCGCTGCACATCATTGAGGTGCAGTCGGGCAGCTACCTGGGCGAAGACGATATCGTGCGCTTCGAGGATATCTACCAGCGCGCCTGATTGAATTTGTGCATGGTGAATGAAGCCTGGCCGGCTCGGTCCGGGCTTTTTTTTCGGTTCTACGCGGGTAGTGTGGGAAACCGACTTTTTCCCATTTCACAATTTCTTACAAATTTGCGCTTTTTCTGTCGCCTTAACTCGACATTATCAAAAAGAATTTTACGTTTCCTTGTGGATATTTTCTTTCATCTACTTTTAAGTGAGCTCAACAGTCGATAAATTCGATGAATTGTGGAAATATTGACTGCTCATAATGATATTTCTCAAACCAAATTGTTTCCGCACGGTTAGAATTCGGTCCCTTGATTGAATTTTGAAGTGAGGAAACATGCTCTCGAAACTGACCAGCTGGTGCGCTGCCTGCGCCATGGCCACTCTCCTGACCGCTTGCGGCGGCGGCACCGATGCCCCCGCGTCCGCCGTCAGCGCTGCCCCCATCGAAACGGCCATGACGATGCCGACCACCACCATCGAATCGACGGTCGTCACCATGCATGGCGGCGGCGCCTCGGTGATCGCCAGCCGTGAGGTCAATCCCGCCCCGGCCTCGGACGCCGAGCGTGAAGCGATGGAAATGAACGAAGTGGAATACGAAAAATCGTTTTCGATCGAAAAGAACCGCCAGTATGCCGAACAGCTCGCGCGCGAACACGCGGCCGAGGAAGCGCTGCGCAAGGGCATGCAGTGCAGCGACCCCGACATGACCGAATGCGCCAGAGCCAATAAGCAGGGCAATAATAATCAGGGGCAATAGCCGGCCAAGCTGCGGCAACGGTGGCGTGGCCTGGCCGCGCCTGCCGCTATAATCGGGCGCTCCAGACGACGAGCCACCGCACATGCCGCCACGCGCCCTAGTGTCCCTCCTGTTCCTGCTGTTTCAGTTGCTGGCCGCGGCCGGCGCCCACGCCCAGTTCACCCCGCCTCGCAGCGGCCTCGAGGCCGCCCAGCTGGCCATCGTCATCAATGACGCCGATCCATCCAGCGTCACGGTCGGGGAGTACTACCGCAAGGCGCGCGCCGTTCCGGCCGCTAACGTCGTGCATGTCTCGATCCCTGGCAAGCCGCACCGCATCGATCCCAGGCAGTTCGAGCAGATTCGCCAGAGCATCGACCGCCAGCTGCCAGCAGGTATCGAAGCGGTCCTGATGGTCTGGACCGCGCCCTACGCCGTCAACTGCAACGCCATCACCGCCGCCTATACCCTCGGCTACAACGACGCCCAGTGCAGCAATGGCTGCGCGGCCGGCAAGCCCAGCCCATATTTCAACGCCAATTCCGCGCGCCCGTTCACCCAGTTCGGCACCCGCCTGTCGATGCTGCTGCCCAGCGACGACGTCGCCGTGGCCAAAGCCGTCATCGACCGCGGCGTGGCGAGCGGCTTCAAGACCGCCCCGGCCAGCGCGTATTACCTGGTCACCTCGCAAACGGCGCGCAATGCCCGCGCGCCCTTCTTCCCGCGCAACGCCACCATTCCCGCCAAGAAGCTGACCGTCAAGACCCTCTACAGCGACGCCCTCGAAGACAGGCGCGACATCATCGTCTACCAGACCGGCATGGCCAGCGTCGCCAAACTGGGCACCCTCGGCTTCCTGCCGGGCGCGCTGGCCGATCACCTGACGTCCTTCGGCGGCGACCTGCTGGGCAATACCGGCCAGATGAGCAGCCTGAAATGGCTGGAGGCGGGCGCCACGGCCAGCTACGGCACGGTGGGCGAACCCTGCAACCACTGGCAGAAATTTCCCCAGCCGACCGTGCTGCTGCAGCACTACCTGAACGGCGCTACCGCCATCGAAGCCTACTGGCGCAGCGTGGCCTGGCCCGCCCAGGGCCTGTTCATCGGCGAACCGCTGGCCGCCCCCTACCGGCGTTAAACGCGCCGGCAAGCGGGCAGGGGACCAAGCCTCCGTCAGGGTGTTCGACGGTGACAATGCTTACCTCGACCACCCCTTATCAAGCGCCCGCCGGCGCGGCGCAGGCCGCAAGCTTGATTGGGATGAAAAATAGCTGAACTGACAAGGGCCATCATCGGCTCCGGTCCACCCCCTGTTCTGTATAACAATAGTTGTCGAGAACTCCGCCGACGTGGTAGCCTTGCACGCCAAAGTCAGCAATTGAGGAGTCGGTC
>CAMLHI010000252.1 GCA_946479705.1 uncultured Oxalobacteraceae bacterium | reverse complement strand
CTGCCGGTGACCGGGTCTTCGGCGATGGCGCCGTTCTTGTTGAAGAAGCAGCGCACTTCGAAGTCGACCGCGCTGCCGGGGGCGTGCGGACCGAACACCGCCACGCCGGTGTTGTCCTTGCCCAGCAGCTGGAGCATGGGTTCGAGGCACGGCTGCAGCGCCAGGCAGGCCTCGGCCGACTGCAGGCGCACCAGCACCCAGGACACGCCCATGCGCGCGGTCAGCGGCGTGAATGCGGGGTCGATGGCCTCGGTCTGCAGGGCCGCCGCCAGCAAGGCGAGTTGCGCTTCATGCAGCGTGTGCAGGGTCGCGGGCGGCGCGCGAAAGGCCAGCGCCGAGCCGCCCCCGATCTCGACCGGCACCAGCCCGACCCCGCATTCCTGCACCAGCCGGCCCGGCGTGCGCGGGCTGAGGCCGTGTTCGAGCAGGGCGTGCGCGGTACCGAGGGTGGGATGGCCGGCGAAGGCGAATTCGCCGCCGGGAGAGAAAATGCGCACGCGGTAGTCGGCCTGCGGGTCCGCGGGCGCCAGCACGAAGGTGGTTTCGGACAGATTGGTCCAGCGTGCGATGGCTTGCATCTCGGCGGCACTCAAGCCTTCGGCGTCGAGCACCACCGCCACCGGGTTGCCGAGGAAGGCGACGCTGGTGAAGACGTCGACCTGCTTGAAACGCCGCCGCTGCGGCACACCGGGCACCGGTCAGTCCTGTTCGGTTTCGGCCGGCCAGTCGCGGATATAGGCCTTGAGCATGCGGTTCTCGAAGCTTTGCGCTTCCAGCACGGCGCGCGCGACGTCGTAGAAGGAAATCACGCCGAGCAGGGTCTTGGCGTTCATCACCGGCAGATAGCGCGCGTGCTTCTCGAGCATCATGCGGCGCACTTCGTTGACTTCGGTATCGGGCGTGACGGTGATCGGATGGTCGTCCATGTACTTGCGCACCGTGCCGGTGCCGATCGCGCCGCCATTCTTGTGCAGCACCTTGATCACTTCGCGGAAGGTCAGCATGCCCACCAGGTCGCCGAACTCCATCACCACGAGCGAGCCGATATCCTTCTCGGCCATGACGTTGACCGCGTCCACCAGCGGGGTGTCGGGCGTGGCCGTGTACAGGATATTGCCTTTGACTTGCAGGATTTCAGAAACTTTCATGGTGCCCGCCTTTTATCTGGTGAGGTTATAAAGAGGTATTTTTTATAAGCCTTGCTCCGAATGTAGCGTAAGCGTGCCAAAAAATCCAGAGCTGTGATCGATCAGTAAGCGGGCTCAATGGTATCGATCACGCACCGCACCTCTTACGGCCGCGGCTTCACCAGGCCGTACATGACGCCCTTCGCGACGGCATGCCGCCGATTAGAAGCGCCGAGCTTCTTGATCACCGAGGTCAGATGAAAATTGATCGTCCGTTCCGCCACGCCAACGATCTGCGCCATTTCCCAGGCGCTCTTTCCTTCACAGGCCCAAAAGAGGCACTCCAGTTCGCGCTCGGTCAGCTCGTTCACTTTGGGGTTCTCCATCCTGTCAATGCGAACATAGGCATCGAAGAGATACGTGCTGAAGACCCCCGCCGCAGGGCGCAAATTGCCAAGGCGATGGTCATCGAGCTGCAGGTCTGAACTCGCCAGGCTGAAGAACACGGTCTGGCCGGTCGGCGGATTGAGCGGCACCGTCAATCCGCGGTTCAAACCAAACGCCCTGCCCTGTTCCATGCATCGTGCAATCTAGGTTACCATACCGCCAACTAGTGCAAGCGTTCCGCGTCGGCCGGGTCCAACTCGTCCGTGAACGTGAATCCGAGCGGATATTTGTGATAACCGTCGAAATCGGCTTTTCCTATCGGCACGCCGGCATTGCGGGCAATAGCATATACCATCGAATAGTGAAAGAAGAAATTTGGCATGGCGTACATCAGGTAATAATCCCACCCATCCAGACTTAAATCGGCAAAGCCCGCAGCCGTGGTAATCTTCAACGATTCGATGGCGCTGAAATCGGCGTCGGGGATCTTCGACAGGTAGCCGAGCGTCGATTCCAGCTCCGCGAATACGCTGTCAAACGTATATACCTCATTGCCGAACGACACAATTTCCCTCCCTGCCAGCGGACAGGACGTGCGGAGGGTGAATCCAATCGCCGTCTTCGCCTGTTGCAGCAGGGGGAACATGTCGGGATGAAGGCGTTTGCCGCCGATTTCGTTGTCGAAGCGCTGAGCTCGGTTTAAGAGCTCGCGCAGATTTCCCAAATAACGAAGAAAAACTTTTGTTGGCGCGATCACGATGCGTCTCCTATACCAGCATGGCCTGGGCAATTTCAATGGTAGCAGCGGCATTTGCCCTCAAATCCCCGCCCAGCGATTCGGAAGGTATGGCCAGACCTGCTTTCACTGCCGGACGCTGCTCGATTCGCCGGAGCCAGTCCTGCAGCGCAGGCAGATTATCGATACTCGATCCACTCCATTCATACCCCCGCACCCAGGCAAAAGTCGCCATGTCGGCGATAGAATAGTCGCCGGCGGTAAGTAGCTCAATCAAGTTGCATCTCCAATTGTCAAGTTATTCGAGTTTGACCACTGCGCCCATGAGCGAGCGCGGCATACGTTCGCGCCGCCAGCCACCGCGGCATGAACCGTTCCGCTCCAACGCGAATCTCTCCCGTCGCAGCGCACACTCAAGCTGCCCAGTATATAGCGAGAAGTTTGCATTTGCTCACCTGTCAGATCCGCACTCCTGGAGCAGCACTCCCTGTCACATTAATCACAGTCACATCTGCCAGCATGTTTTCAAAGTCGAATAATAGTAAACGTGCAAACAACCAAGCGCAATTCCAAAGGAGAACTCATGCGAGCCAGTAATGGGCAATAAAAGAATTTTGCTTTTACTGGTCGCACGGCCTGACGCATAACATGCTACTACTCCGGAATCTCGGCCACATCAATCACCATCGCCATGGGAGTCTGACGCAATCCCCGACGTGCTGGCATTGAAGGCATCGAAAGGCGTGGCGCTGTTAGAATGTCTTCGGCGAAAAACAACCATGTGGTGTATATCCCCGATCACGTCATCGTCCGGTACGCGCGGGACGTCCTTAACCTCGATGCCACTGCGCAAGAACAGGCCATTCGCGACCGCCTGCGCAACTCGGTGGCAAGCCTGTGCGCCTATGCAAAGCACTTGGCGCTACTGCGCAGCGACTTTGACATCGACTATCGGAAATTCGGCTACGGGATGTGACAGGCGAGCCGGCAAGCGTAAAGATGCTAGGATGCCGCAAAACGGGAGAGTGCGATGAACTTCGACGTACAAGGACGCAGCACCCATGCCGACACCGGCGGCTCCCCCTTCGATCCGGCCCGCCCGACCTGGGTGTTCATCCACGGCGCGCTCAACGACCATGCCGTCTGGGCGCCGATAAGCGGCCTTGGCGCGCGGCACGGATTCAATATGCTGGCCCTGGACCTGCCCGGGCATGGCCTCAGTCAGGGCCCGGCGCTGGAAACTGTCGAAGCGCTGGCTGGGTGGCTGCTGGCGGCGCTGGACGCGTCCGGCGCCGCCCGGGTCACGCTGATCGGTCACAGCATGGGTTCCCTGGTCGCGCTGGAAGCCTGCCTGCAGGCGCCCGGGCGCGTCAGCGCGCTGGCGCTGCTCGGGTCAAGCTATCCGATGAAGGTATCGGCCGCTTTGCTCGCCACCGCGCGCGACGACGAGGCGGCCGCCATCGACATGGTCAGCCAGTGGTCGCACGCGGCCGCCGGCCTGGCGGACGCATCCAGAGAACTGATGCAGCGCGTGGCGGCCCTCAACCCGCACCAGCTGCTCTACACCGACCTGAACGCCTGCAACGTCTACACCAATGGCGAGGCCGCAGCGCGCGCGGTCAGCTGTCCGGCGCTGTTCGTACTCGGATCGCAGGACAAGATGACACCGCCGAAATCGGCCACGCCACTCATCAAGGCCATCGCCCATGCGACGGTGGTGCAGGTCGATGCCGGCCACCAAATGATGGCCGAGCAGCCCGAGGCAGTCCTGAACGCCCTGCTTCAACTGGCAAACTGTTCGGCCAGGGTTTGATCGAGGCCACCCTCGACCGCGCACTCGACCATGCGCGCCAGCGCATTGGTGTCGAGCGCCGCCGGCGAGGCGGTGTCGACATCGATGGGCGCCTGCTTCTGGATGCCGCCGAACACGAACAGGCGGTAGACGTCAGCCACGCGCAGCTTGGCCGGATTGGTCAGCAGGACCCAGTTGTCGGCGCTTTCGCGCGCATGCTTGCCCCACCTGGAACGCATGGTCACGTCGGCCTGCACGCGCCCGACCCAGCCCTCGGCAAGCATTTTTTCCAGCAGGGTGGTCATCTCGTCGTAGCCGATGCGCGTATGCGAGCGGATCGTCGCCGAGGACACCAGCGCCGAGTCGGTCAGCCTGGCCACGCTGTGCAGCACCTTGAGGATCGCCATCGCATCGACAAAGGCGCCGCCCGGCACCGGCTGGTACCACCAGCGCT
>CAMLHI010000251.1 GCA_946479705.1 uncultured Oxalobacteraceae bacterium | reverse complement strand
CGCAGCTCACCCCACGCCTTGGTGAGTCGCCCCTTCCACGAAAAATCATCCATGAGAAGTTGAAAAATATAACAAAATACTGGCCCTTCATCTGCTATATTATTTATCTACCAACTATTATTTTTAATAAATATTTGGACTTATATACCTTGCAATTCAAGAAAATATAGGCGCGACGCTCGTGGCAAGAGTTCTGCGCATAAGGAATTTCCGATGATTGAATTTGATATCACGATTCGGTCGCCCGGGAGTGCTGGAGCCGATGGCCGGATGGTCCAAGGCTCAAGAAATGAAGTGACGTTTTTCCTAACCCTTATCAGGAGCGCCTTTATGAAATTTCTTTCCAATACCTCATTTAAGTCCCTTGCCGCCGTGGCTGCGGCACTGCTTTTTGTGAGTTCCGCTGTTTATGCTGCTTGCCCGACGGATTGCAGCTCATACGCAGCCACCGGGGCAACGATCGTAAAAAACTCCGTCTATAGCCAAGTCTATTACAGTTGCCTCTACGGGGGCGGTTCAAGCTGGACGTGCAGGGAAGCTGCCGAATCAAATTCTCAATCCGCATATACATGGGCTTACAATAATTACTACGGGCAATGCAGGAGTGGGAACTGTCCTTGACGAAATTTCCGATGATCGAATTTGATACCACGATTCGTTCGCCCGGGAGTGCTTGAGCCGGTTGCCGGATCGTCCGAGGCTCAAAAAATGAAGTGACGTTTTTCCTAACCTTTAGAGGAGCGCCTTTATGAAGTTCTTTTCCAATACCTCGTTTAAATCCCTTGCCGCCACGGCTGCGGCACTGCTTTTTGTGAGCTCCGCTGTTTATGCTGCGTGCCCGCCGGATTGCTCATACTATGCGAGTGTTAAGTCGGGGCCAGTATACAACTCGGTCTATGGCCAGGCATATAACAGCTGCATGAACTCGGCCGGGTATTATGGTGATCCGTATTACCGTCACTATATGTGCCAGGACGCTGCAGCATCAGCCGCCCGGAGCGCGCAGAGCCAGGCATATAGTTACTACTACCAGCAATGCACGAGTGGAAACTGTGTGTGATGTTCACTCCCGTTTAGTCATGGAGTGAGTGTCGGTGGTGCGGCGGCGCTTCTGTGCCGCTGCCCGCTTTTGCCGGCGTGCGCCATCGTGTCGGCGCTGCGTTTCCGCTTTCCTTTTTTAGTTAATATTTCTCGCGAAAACTGCGTCAGCTTGTAAAAGCTAGCCGGATCAGCGCAATCATCCATGGGCCCGGGCGCTTGAAGCGGCGGCGGTATGTTGAAGAAAACATAAGGTCTCGTGGCGCTTTTTGCGCTTGACACCTTGCTGGTGTCGCTTGAATACTCGTGCGCATGATAGAACTCTGCAATATTCGCAAGACTTACCGCCAGGGCGGCAACGCCATTCATGCCCTCGACGGCATCGACCTGCATGTCGCGCCGGGCGAATTCATCGCGGTCATGGGGCCTTCCGGCTCCGGCAAATCGACGTTGCTCAATGTGCTGGGCGGGCTGGACCGCCCCGACAGCGGTCGCTACCGTCTGGCGCAAGATGAGATCAGCGCGCTCGACGATGACGCCGCTTCGGACGTGCGCAACCGCCGCATCGGTTTCGTGTTCCAATCCTTCCATTTGCTGCCGCGCCTGACCGTGCTGGAGAACGTGTTGCTGCCGCAGCGCTATGCCCGTCCGCCTGTTGCGCAGGCGCTGGGGCGCGCCCGTGAGCTGCTCGAGCGCATCGGCCTGGGGCAACGCCTCGACCATTTGCCGGGCCAATTGTCGGGCGGGCAGCTGCAGCGCGCCGCCATTGCCCGCGCGCTGCTGAACCGGCCAGCCTTGCTGCTGGCGGACGAACCCACCGGCAATCTCGATTCCAGCAGCGCGGCCGATGTCATGGCCCTGCTGCACGAATTGCACGCCGACGGCCAGACGCTGGTGCTGGTCACCCACGATCCCGCGATCGCCGCCGGCGCGCAGCGCACCATCCACCTGCGCGACGGCCGCATCGCCCCGGCCAGCCATGAAGCGTAGTCGTTTCGCCATCATCTGCGCGGCGCCGCTGCTCGCCCTGGTGATCGCCGCTGCTGTCGGGCAGGCCGGCGGCCCCGTCGGGGCGCCGGCTGGCGCGGGTCCGGCGCCGGCCGCAGGCAAGGGCGCAGCGCGCCCGGTTTTGCTGACCGGCGAAGTGGAGGCGCTGGATTCGCAAACCATCTTTGTGCCGCCGTCGAACAGCTCGCCGGTCATACTGCGTAACTTCGTGGCCGAAGGCAGCAAGGTGAAGGCCGGCGAGGTGCTGCTGCGGATCGATACCGCCGAGGCCGCCAACATCGAGCGCATGAAAACCGACCTGGAAAACTTACGCGCGCGCGCCGAACGCGAGACCGCCAATCTGGAGATTGCCGCTGTCGAGGCCGAACAGGCGCTGGTGAGTGCGAGGGCGGCCCTGGACAAGGCCAGGATCGATGCGGCCCTGCCCAAGCAGCAGATCGCGGCGCTCAACTACGACCGTTACCAGGCCGAACTTGACCGCGCCACGCGCGATGTCGAGATCAAGCAGGACGGCCTGCGCAATGCGCGCCAGGCCGTGGCCCGCCGCAAGCAGGACGGCGAGCTCGAAGTGAAGAAGTTGCAGATCCAGATGGCCTTCCAGGTCGCCCAGCTGGCACAGGCGGAAGTGCGCGCCACGCGCGACGGCGTGGTGGTGCATGGCTACAGCCCGTGGCGCGGCGAGCGGCTCGACGAGGGGGCCATGGCCTGGCCAGGCGATGCCGCCGGCGTGGTACTGGGTGATGGGCGCGTGGCCGTTACCGCCTGGGTGCTGGAAGCGGACCGTCCCTATCTGCGCGAGGGCCAGCCGGTCGGCCTGCGTTTCGACGCCTTGCCGGGTGTGGCGCTGAACGGCAAGATAGCCGCCATCACCAGTGCGCCGGAAGCGCGCACACGCTGGGGCTTGGGGCGCTATTTCCGCGCCAGGATAGATTTGCCGGAAAATCATGGATTGCCGCTGGCGGCGGGAATGAGCGTGCTGGTCGAGCCGCTGGCGCCCGGGGCGCTCATGGCAGCGGCGCCGGCCAGGCCTGCCGCCGCTGGCGCACTGACGGTCGAAGGCGAGATCGGGTCGCGCCAGGCGCTGCCGGTAGCGCCGCCGACCGTCCCCAACGTGTGGCAGTACAAGCTGGCGCAGCTCGCGCCCGAAAGCACCCTGGTGGAAGCCGGGCAGCCCATCGCCGTGTTCGAATCGGGTGAGGTGACCAGGCAGTTGGCCACTCAGCCGAGCATGTTGCACGAGCGTGAGCGCGCCATGGAAAAAATGCTGCTGGACCACGCAGAGGCGGACCGTAGCGGTGCGCTGGCGCAGGCCGAGGCGCACAGCAATGCCGAAAAGGCCGAGCGCAAGGCCAGCCAGCCGAAGGAATTGATCCGCCGCGTCGATTACGACAAGCTGGTGATCGAGCGCGCCGAAAAGGCCGAGCTGGCCAGGCTGGCCCACACCAAGTACGAGGCGCAGCGGCGCGTGCGCCAGGCAGAGCGCGCCGGCCTGCAGTCGGAAATCGCGCAATTGCGCACCCAGATCGCGGCCATGCTCAAGGCCCAGGCGGCACTGACCGTGCTGGCGCCGCGCCGCGGCATGGTGCTGTACCGGACCAATTTCAACAACGAGAAATTCAGCACCGGTAGCCAGGTGTCGATGGGAATGTCGGTCGCGACGCTGGCCGATCCCGACCAGTTGTGCGTCTATGCCAAGGTACCCGAAGCGCAGGCCGCCGGCGTCCAGGTCGGCCAGGCGGCGCGTGTGACCGTGTCCGGCGCGCGCCAGGCGCTGCCGGCGCGGGTCAGTGCAGTGGGACGCGCCTTCCGCGGCAAATCGGCGGCGCAATCGGGCGTGGTGCGCGACCTCGAGCTGCAATTCGACGCGCCAGCCAAGGATCTCAAGCCGGGCGCCGCCGTTCAAGTGGAGCTGCTCGGTGGCGCCGGCCGGCAGGATGGCGCGCAGGTGGCGGGCCTTGCCGGCCCGGGGGCACGCCGATGACTGCCATGCGTCACACCCGCACGCGGGCCGCCAGGGCGGCCGCCGCTGCCATGCTGGCGGCGACCCTGGCCGTGACAGCGGCCTTGCTGTGCGCTTGCGACGCCGCTTCATCGGCGGCGTCCGGCCCCGGTGAAGTGCTCGCTGCGCGGGCGTGGAGCGAAACCCTGGAGGCCGACGGCGAGATCAAGGCCGCCGCCAATACCCTGCTGACGGTGCCCGGCAGCGGCTGGACCAACCGCGTGCTGGTCGATATGGTGGCCGACGGCAGCAGCGTCAAGAAAGGCCAGATGGTGGCGCGCTTCGAATCGCCGCAGGCGCACATGGAACTGAGCCAGGCCGAATATGAACTGGTGCGCAGGACGCTGGCCGAGGAGGCCAGCCGTCAGACCGCGGCCGTCGAGCGCGGCATCCTGGGCGGCGAGCGCGCCAAGGTCGAGGCCGATCTCGGCCTGAGCCAGCGTTATGCCAAGG
>CAMLHI010000250.1 GCA_946479705.1 uncultured Oxalobacteraceae bacterium | reverse complement strand
GCCTGCCGCGCCTGTGGCAAAAGATCCAGATCGAGCAGGGCTGGGAAACCGCGCTCGAAGCGGCGCTGCGCGAACGCACCGGCGCGCTGGAGATGTCCAACATCGAGTGGGCCAAGGCCTTCTTCGGCGACGCGCCGCCGGCCAAGCTGGCCCTGTACGCACCGACGCTCAATGCCGCGCCCGGCGCGGACGTTCCCGGCCTGAAGTCCTTCGCCAGCCTGCTCAAGCTGAACGACGCGGGCATCCGCGGCGTGCTGCAGGACTGGCTGCAAAATGTGTTCGCGGCCGAGGACACCGCCAGCGCCTTCGCCGAGCGCACGCGTCTGCCCGCCGGCGGCGCCTTCGTCACGCGCCAGGGCCACATGGTGACCCGGTCGAGCGTGCGCTTCTACGCCGCCGACGCCGAACAGGACGGCATGCTGGCGCGCCAGCAGGAGATCGACAATCTCACCAAGCAGCTGCGCGCGCAAGCCATGCTGGCCGACGAGGCGCGTGCGCGCGCCGTGCGCGCCGATGCCGCCGTGGCCGAACTGACCCGGCGTGTGCAGGATGCGCGCCAGCGCAGTGGCGCGCTCACCCAAGCCGTGCACGCACTGCAGATCGACGTGGTCAAGCAGTCCGAAGTCGAAGCGCGCTTCAACCAGCGCAGCACCCAGATCGCCGCCGACCTGGCCGAAATCGCCGCCCAGGAAGCCGAGCAGCAGCAGGTGCGCGCCGAATCGGAGGAGCAGTTCGAGCAGCTCGACATGGCGCTGGCCGAACTGCAGGGCGCGCACGAAGACGGCCAGACCGACTTCCTCAACAAGGAACAGGCGCTGGCGGACGCGCGCGACAAGCTGCGCGAACTCGAACGCGCAGCCCAGGAAGCGCAGTTCGCCGAGAAATCGCAGCGTTCGCGCATCGAGGAATTGAAGCGCAACATCGCCATCGCCGCGCAACAGGCCGGGCAGGTCGGCGAGAGCATCGAACTGGGGCGCCAGGAACTCGAATCGCTCGAAAGCGGCGCCGCCAACGACGGCCTGCAGGAACTGCTCGAGCGCCGCACCGCGCAGGAAAAGGCGCTGTCGGACGCGCGCCATGAACTTGACCAGATCACCCAGCAGTTGCGCACGGCCGAGGAAAGCCGCATGCAGGCCGAACGCAGCCTGCAGCCGCAGCGCGACAAGATCACCGAGATGCAGCTCAAGGAGCAGGCCGCGCGCCTGAACCAGGAACAGTTCGACGAAGCGTTAAAGAGCACCGGCGCCGACGAAGCGGCGCTGGCCGACAAGCTCCAGCCCGACATGAAAGCGCCGTATTTGCAGGGCGAAGTGACGCGCCTGACCAATGCCATCGCGGCGCTGGGCGCGGTCAACCTGGCGGCGCTGGACGAACTGGCGCAGGCCTCCGAGCGCAAGAACTTCCTGGACGCGCAGAACCGCGACCTGGTCGAAGCCATCACCACGCTGGAAGACGCGATCGCGCGCATCGACCGCGAAACGCGCGACCTGCTGCAGGACACCTTCGACCGCGTCAACCATCACTTCTCCGAACTGTTCCCGATCCTGTTCGGCGGCGGCAACGCCAAGCTGGTCATGACCGGCGACGAGATCCTCGACGCGGGCGTGCAGGTCATGGCCCAGCCGCCCGGCAAGAAGAACGCCACCATCCACCTGCTGTCCGGTGGCGAAAAGGCGCTGACCGCGACCGCGCTGGTGTTTTCGATGTTCCGCCTCAACCCGGCGCCATTCTGCCTGCTCGACGAGGTCGATGCGCCGCTCGACGACGCCAACACCGAGCGCTTCTGCCGCATGGTCAAGCGCATGTCGGACCAAACTCAATTCCTCTTTATCTCGCACAATAAAATCGCGATGGAGATGGCCAATCAACTGATCGGTGTGACGATGCAGGAGCAGGGTGTATCGCGCATTGTGGCGGTGGACATGGAGTCCGCCGCAAATTTCGCTACCGAGGCACAAGCAGCATGACAGATCTTCAAATCAGCCTGATCGGCGCCGCGACCGTATTCGTCGCCGGTGTCTTCGCCTACAACAAATGGCAGGAACACAAAGCCAAGAAAAGCGTGGAGCGCGCCTTCTCGTCCGAACACGACGATGTGCTGATGCGCAGCGGCGACGCGCGCCAGGAGCCGGTGTTCGATTTGTCCGGTGGCCCCGCCGATCCCGACGCGCCGGCGGAAGAGCCCTCGACGCCGACCCTGCCCGGCATCACGCCCGACACCCCGGCGGCCGAATTGGCCACCAGCCTGGTCGATCCGCTGATCGACTGCATGATCCCGCTGGCGCTGGAAATCGCCGTCCGCGGCGACAAGATCCTGCCGGTGCTGCAAACCTTGCGGCACGTGGGCAACAAGCCGATCCACTACATCGGCCTGCACGTCAACGGCGACTGGGAACCGATCACCCACGGCGGCGTGTACACCAAGCTGCAGGCCGGCGTGCAGATGGCCAGCCGCACCACCGCGCTCAATGAACTCGAATACTCCGAACTGGTCACACGTTTGCGCGCGCTGTCCGACGACATCGGCGCCGAACCGGAGATTCCCGACATGATCGAAGTGATGGGCGAAGCGCGCACCCTGCACCGTTTCGTGGCCGGTCACGACGCCCAGCTGGGCGTGAACCTGCTGTCGAACGGCGCGCCATGGTCGATCCCGACCCTGATCGGCGCGCTGGAAAAGCAGGGCTTCGACGTGCGCCCCGACGGCCGCTTCATCATGCCGGACGGCGAGGGCGGCCAGCTGTTCACGCTGTCGACCAACGTCACCCTGGGCGCGGACACCACCTCGCGCCTGACACTGCTGCTGGACGTGCCATGCGTTGCGCCAGCGCGCGACGGCTTCGGCCAGATGGTTGCCTGCGCCAAGGCGCTGGTGGGGCGCCTGGACGCGACCGTCGTCGACGACAGCAATCAGCCGCTGTCGGACGAAGCGCTGGCCGAGATCAACGGCCAGGTGCTCGCCTTCTACGAAGAGATGGAAGCGGCCGACATCCCGGCCGGATCGACCCGCGCGCTGCGCCTGTTCAGCTAAGAGAACGCCGTGACGACTGCCGCACCGACCGACGATCTGGCCCGCATGGCTGCGCTGACGGCCGAACTCAATCGGCATATCTATTCGTACCACGTGCTCGACGCGCCGACCATTCCGGACGCCGAGTACGACCGCATGTTCCGCGAACTGCAGGCGCTCGAGGCGGCCCACCCGGAAGCGGTATCGGCCGATTCGCCGACCTTCCGCGTGGGCGCGGCGCCTATCCCCGAGTTCAAGCAGGTCACGCACAGCGTGCCCATGCTCTCGCTCAATAACGCCTTCGCCGACGAGGACATCGACAACTTCGACCGGCGTGTGCGCGAAGGCTTGGGTGCGGTGCAGGTGCAGTACGCCAGCGAACTCAAATTCGACGGCCTGGCCATCAGCCTGCGTTATGAAAACGGTGTGTTCGTGCAGGCCGCCACGCGCGGCGACGGCGCCACCGGCGAAGACGTCACCGCCAACATCCGCACCGTGCGCGCCATTCCGCTGCGCCTGCATGGCGACAGTGTGCCGGCGGTGCTGGAGGTGCGCGGCGAAGTCTTGATGTTCAAGGCCGACTTCCAGGCCCTGAATGCGCGCCAGCGCGAAGCCGGCCAGAAGGAATTCGCCAACCCTCGCAACGCCGCCGCTGGCGGCCTGCGCCAGCTCGATTCGCGCATCACCGCCTCGCGCAAGCTGCGTTTTTTCGCCTATGGCATTGGCGCGCTTGACGGCATGCCCATGCCATCCTCGCATTCGGGCCTGCTGGACTGGTACGACCGGCTCGGCCTGCCGGTATCGAAGGAGCGTGCGATCGTCGTGGGCGCCGAAGGCATGCTCGCTTTCTACCGCGACATCGGCCAGCGCCGCGCCAGCCTGCCGTACGAGATCGACGGCGTCGTCTACAAGGTCGACAAGCTGGAAGACCAGCAGCAGCTTGGCTTTGTTTCGCGCGCACCGCGCTTCGCCATCGCCCACAAGTTCCCCGCCGAAGAAGCGCTGACCGAAGTGCTGGACATCGAAGTGCAGGTCGGCCGCACCGGCGCCATCACCCCGGTGGCGCGGCTGGCGACGGTGTTCGTGGGCGGCGTCAACGTCAATAACGCCACGCTGCACAACGAAGGCGAGGTGCGCCGCAAGGACATCCGCATCGGCGACACCGTCATCGTGCGGCGCGCCGGCGACGTGATCCCCGAAGTCGTGGCCTACGTGCCGGAACGCCGTCCGGCCGATGCGCGCGAGTTCCTCATGCCGGCCAACTGCCCGGTGTGCGGCTCGCCCATCGTGCGCATGGAAGACGAAGCCATTGCGCGCTGCTCGGGTGGGTGGACCCACTGCAGCGCGCAGAAGAAGGGCGGCTTGATGCACTTCGTCTCGCGCCGCGCGATCGACGTCGAAGGGCTGGGCGACCAGCTTATCGAACAGCTGGTCGACAAGGGCCTGATCCACACCGCCGCCGACCTGTACGCGCTCGACCAGGACAAGCTGGCCGGCCTGGACCGCATGGCCGCCAAGTC